>JANPNT010000436.1:0-7038 GCA_031427655.1 Burkholderiales bacterium | reverse complement strand
GCACTTTTTCGGTTAAACCCTTATTCTCCTGGCGCCTCGGTTTCACTCGCCAGAGCTGGGTAGCAGGCTAAAAAGGTATTTGAAATCAAGTCCTTGGTACTCTAAGCGAACAGTCTTGAGACTTGACCCTCGCTCCGTGTTGACTCTCGCTCCGTGACCCTTGCTCCGTACTGACTTCGCGGCGCTGCGATCAAAGCAGTGGCGCTGGACGGAGTCGCACCTGACCGCGCCCGAGCGGCAGAAAGCATTCACCGTGGGTCATCAGCTGCCCCGCAACGCCATGGGCGAATTCTCGGACTGGCCGCTGGACGTCTCACAGCCCGCTGCCCAGCTCTGACGCTGCGGCTGGCCGACCTGGGAGGGTTCTGGCAACGGTCGCGCCGCCCCGGGTAGCGCAGCCAGCCACATCCGCGCCGTGAGCCAGCGGGTGGCCTCTTCGCTGCCCATCGGCTTGGCGTACAAATAGCCCTGGGCCTTGTCACATCTCAGCGTTGTCAATGCGTCGGCCTGTTCCTCGGTTTCTACGCCCTCGGCGACCGTTTCCATGCACAGGCTGCGCGCGACCATCACGGTCGCTTCGACCAGCACGCGGTGGTGCGCGCTCGTCGTCACCTGGCTGACGAAGGAACGGTCGATCTTGATCACGTCCACCGGCCACAGGTGCAGGCTGGCCAAAGAAGAGTAGCCGGTGCCGAAGTCGTCCAGTGCCAGCTTCACGCCCAGGGCCTTCAGCTCGTGCAGCCGCGACTGGATCAGCGGGCTTTCAGCGGCCAGGCTCTCCGTGATCTCCAGTTGCAGGCACTCAGCGGGCACGCCACTGACCTTGAGCGCGTGGCTAACCTCGTCAACCAGCGTAGCCTCGACCAGTTGCGCCCGCGACAGGTTCACAGACAACACCTGCGGCGCGCGGTGTTCAAACTGGCGCTGCCACAACGCGAACTGACGGCAGGCCGAGTTGAGTACGTAGGCGCCCAGTGGCCCGATGAGGCCGGTCTCCTCCGCAATTTCGATGAACTCGATCGGCGAGACCACGCCGCGCTGCGGGTGCTGCCAGCGCACCAGCGCCTCGAAGCCTGCCACACGGCCGTCATTGAGGTGGGTGATCGGTTGGTAGACGACAAAGAGCTGGCCGTGCTGCACGGCCAGGCGCAGTTCGCTCTCCAGGCTCGCGCGCCGCCAAGCCCGCTCCTTCATCAGCGGCTCGAAGACGCAGTAACGGGCACCGCCCAGGCGTTTGGCCTCGCGCATCGCGAGGCTGGCGTCCTGCAGCACCGCATCGGCAGTGGCCGCACCGACACCGCCCAATGCCACGCCGACGCTGGCCGTGCTGTGCACCAGGACGCCGCCGATCGTGTACGGCTTGCGCAGCGCATCGACCAGGCGCTGGGCCACCAAGGCAGCGACGTCGGGGCTGTGAACAGCCTCGAGGACGACAACGAACTCGTCCACACCAAGGCGCCCAGCCATCTGTTCGTCCTGGGCGTTCAGGAGCACCTTGTCGCGCTGGCGCACCGCCGCATTGACGCGGGAAGCCATCATCCGCAACAGCTCGTCACCGGCCGCAGGGCCCAGGCTGACGTTCACTCGGCTGAACCGATCGCCGTTGATGAACAACACGGCAAAGTGATGGTCGGGGTCAATGCGAGCCCGCTGCAAGGCGTACTCGATGCGCTCCAGCACCACGATGCGGTTGGGCATCGCCGTCAGGCTGTCGGTGCGGCTGGCGTCGCGTAGCTCGGTCTGCACATGCTGCCGCTCCAGGCGCAACGCGGCCGTGACGTCCGTGACGCTGCACATCAACATGTGTGCGTCGAGGCGCAACAGGCGGATCGACAAGGTCGGCGGGATCTCGTCGCCCACAGAAGGTGGCCCCATGCTGATATGGAGGCCATCGCAGACCTCGCCGCCCGGGTAAGGTGCGGCGGCCGCGTAATCACGCAGTCGCGGTGCTGCTGCGCGCAGCACGTCGAACAGATTGCTCAGGTCGCCGCTAGGGGCCAGTGGCATCAGCAGCTGCGCCGACATCGGGTTGATCATCGTGATCTCGCCGTCCAGCGTTGTCTGTACCAGGCCAATCGGGGCCTGATACAGGAACTGCATCAAGGCCTCATGGGCCGCCGAGCTGGATTCGCCCATGAAGCGCTCGATCAACTGCTGCTAAGTTCAAGCCGAGGTGGCCGCTGCTGCCAGCAGCAACCCCGGTTGCCACCGTTCAACGCGGTTGCGCCCGGCGGACTTGGCGCGGTACATCGCGAGGTCGGCTCGCGCTATGAAGGCATCGACGCCCTCCACCGACGGATCCATCGTCGCCACGCCGATGCTCACCGTGTAGCGAACACTTGCTTTGTCCACACTGACCGTCTGCTCTGCAAGGCTTTGGCACAGACGCTGCGCGACCGTCGCAGCGGCATCTTCGGTGCAGCCCGGCAGCAACACCACAAACTCCTCGCCGCCCAGGCGCGCGACGATGTCCATGGTGCGGAACGTGGCCGACAAGCCTGCGGCCAGGTGGCGCAGTACTGCGTCGCCCGCGGCATGACCGAAGTCGTCGTTGATGCGCTTGAAGTGGTCGGCATCGATCAGCAACAGCGCCAGCGGCCGAGGTGTACGGCGCCAGCGCTGCAACTCCAAATCGCAGGCCTCGAACAGCGCACGGCGATTGGCCAAGCCGGTGAGGTGGTCACACGCTACCGAGCGGCGCAGGGCTTCGGTGGCTTCCCGCCGGTCGGACACATCGCGGATCACCAAGCTGTAGGCGCGTTCTTCGGCCAGACCTTCGTCGGATGCGTGCAAAGGCGCGATCAGGCAGCTGCCCCAAAAACGGCTTCCATCGGCACGTTGGCGCCAGCCTTCGTCAAGGCTCCAGCCGCTGCGATCTGCATCGTGCAGCCGGTCGAGCGCGTCCATCGATTCCAGGGAGTCGGGTGGGTAGAAGATCGAGTAGGACTTGCCGACGCTGGCGGCGCTCTGGTGCGCTGTCACGCGCTCGACACTGGCGTTCCAGTCGCGCACCCGCCCCTGATCGTCCAAAGTCATCAGGGCGTAGTCGGTAAGTCCGGTAACGATGGTGTTGATCCACGCCTGGCTCTGTCGCAGTTCGCGTTCTCGCTGCACGCTTTGCGTCACGTCGCCGAGCACCGCCATCAGGCGACCCTCGTCGAGCTTCAACAGCGTCAGCGACAAGATGCTGCGGCTCAGCTTGCGTGTGGAATCCGCGGCCACACGCAATTGCCAGCTATCACAGACCATGCCGTGCGTGCCGTCAAATTTTTGCACCGCAGTGCGCAGGTCTGGCGCCACGCTTTCCAGCGCCTTGTAAAGGTTGTTGAGTTCCCCGTCCTGGGCCAGCGGCATCAACAGTTGCGCGCACAGCGGGTTGACCATCAGGATCTCGCCGTCCATTCGCGTTTGCATCAGGCCGATCGGCGCGATGTACAGAAACTGGATCAGGGCTTCGTAGTCTTCCTCAACTGTCGTGTCCATGGCGGATGCCTGCTTCAGGCCGAACGCTGAACCAGCACGTAGCGGGTCTCTGCACCGGGCAGCGCCAGCAATCGCAACTTGACCTTGACCGGACGCATGCGCAACGTGAGCACATAGTCGACGACGTCATCCAGTGGCGTGCCATGGGCCAGCACGTCCTCGAAACGCTGCGCCACCATGAAGTTGTTCATGCACGGAGCCACCACGGTGAACAGTGGCTGCCCCAACACACGGCTGCTCGACAGGCCGGCGGCCTTGCTTTCGAAGCTGTTGTAACGCTGCACCACACCAGCCGCATCAAAACCGATCACGCCGAAATTAAGCTCGTCGAGGTCCTCGTTCGAACAGAGGTCCAGCTCGCGGTGCAGGGCGACATTGGAGAAGGAACAGGCTTGGGCCGTGGTCATGGTGCTTGGTCTCAGCGAAGTCGGGAATACAACTGTTATCGACGTGCGCAGGTGCAACTTGAGCTCAACATCAGCCGCGATTCGGGAAGCGGGTGGCGGCTTCGGAGCGGCAATTCCCGTGCGTGGAAGGTCGACGGGTCGGATCATGCCGACTGCGTCCCCGATTGAGTTGCCCGGAAGCAGCCGTAGAGAATCCCGCTAGAGCTTCGCGCCACCGCCCAAATCGCCGCCAGGTGTGCCGGTTAGTAGACACAGAAGCCGAGCCGACCGCGCGGCGCGTTCATGTTGACGCGGAACACGGGGTCGCGGAAGACGGGGTCGCGCAGAAGACGAGATCGGGTCTCCAGTCTCTACCAATTTTCCGCATCACGTCATTCACTTGCAATGCAGCCGTTGCAATCAGTTTGCGACAGAAGAGACAGACCAAAGCTCGGCAGACACGTTGCGTGATTGACGGTGCCTTCCCGAAACCAACCGACGGCGCAGGCGGAATGGTTGGACAGGAACCTCGGCGTAGAAAGTCTGATCGTCGGCGATTTGATACTTGCCGAAGTGTTGCGTGGCTTTAAGGACGATCGCGGTTTCAACAAGGCAAGGCGGCTTTTCGGGCGACTCCGGCAGGTTTCGCTGGGTAGCGAAGAATTGGCTATTGAGGCTGCTCGAAACTTCCGCAAGTTACGGTAGCGCGGAGTGACGGTCCGCGGAACGATCAACGTGATCATTGCCACTCGGTGCTTGGTTGACGGCTTTTGCCTTCTGCACAGCGACCGCGACTTCGATGCGTTCGAGGCGCAGCTTGGTCTGCAGGGCGGTGGCCTGCGAGGCATACCGAATGACCGGGACATCCGCGCTCTGTGCAAAGCGCAAGTAGCGAACTTAGCGAACTGAGCGAGCGATGGGACGGGGCTGACGATCGATTTGGCGTCCTCGCGTATGAGGGCGTTGGCCCCGGTCACTTTGCCGCCCGCGCCGGGCGTCCCGTCGACACCTCTGGGCGACCGATTTGGGTATGAACGTGCGGTTCAGTCTAGGTGCGCAGGCCCGTCGATACCTCAGCAGTGCGAACGGGGTGATGATTAGTGCGAACGGAGTGGCGGGTGGATCAAGGCCTCTTTCAAAGCTTCACCGGCCCGTCTACAGAAGCACTGCCCGCTACCACCGCCCTCGCCTGCTGCTGCCGCACGCGGTCTACGTACTGATCGCTCTTGGAAATCTGCGCTTTCATGATGGCGTTGTTTTGGCCCATGGTGTCGATGGCTTTGGCGCGGAAGCTGTCCATCGCGTCCATGGCTTTGTAGGTTTGGTCGAACATCTCTTGCATCTTCTCGATGCCGATCATCGGGTTGCTTGCGAACTGCGCGGTGGCGTCGACGTGTTGGTTGAGCTGCTTGCCGGTTTGCGAAATCAAATCGCCGATGGTGGTGTTGACGCCTTGCAGCATGTCCATCACCGCAATTTGATTGCCGGTGGCGCGCGCCACGGTTTGCGCCACGGCCAGGGCGCTCATGCCGGTGGTGGCCACGCGGGTGCAACCGTTCATCATCTCGCGGCCGGTTTTTTTCAGTACGTCCAAGGCCAGGTAGCCGTTCACGCAGACGGCTTGTTGGGTCAGGATGTCGGTGAGGTTTTGGCGCGCGTAAAACAGCACTTCTTGGCGCAGCGCTTGGGCGCGTTGCGGGTCGGTGTCTGCGATCGATTCCACTTTGGCGGCGAGCTTGGCGTCCAGGCTTTCTGAAAAGTGCGCGGCGGCAGCCAGCTTTTGCATTGCCTCCCATAGCTTGCCGCGCGTGGCTTCGATGTCGGCGATGTCCAATTGCACTTCATCGCGCGCCGCGTAAAGCTGCGTCATGGCTTTTTTAAGCTGGTCGCCTGCGCTTTCAAACTTGCGGAAATAGGCTTGCAACTTGTTGCCGAAAGGAATGATGCCGAGCAGTTTGTTGGGTTGCAGCAGGTCGCCGTCTTTGCCGGGGTTCAGCTCGTCAAGCTGCACGCGGATGTCGCCCATGGCTTTGAAGGCCGGGCTGGTTTCCACGCCCACCATGTTGCGCTGCATGAAGCGGCCTTGCATCAGGCTGGCAGCGGTGGAGACCTCTTCTTTGCCCAGCGCAAACGCAGAGTCGAGCTTGGATTTGAAGGCGTCGGTGTGCACGTCTTCTTTCAACAGCGCCTCGACAAAACGCGCCACTTGGTCGTCTACCGCAGCCTTGACTTCGGGCTTCAGCGGCACGGCGGTTTGCGAGGCTTGCACGGCGATGGGCGTGATGACTTCGGGGGCTTCGAGCACGAAGCTCGGCACCGACAAAGCGGTTGCGGTGCTGGTGACAGTGGGAGTGGTTTTATCGTTTGACATCTTGCGTTTCCTTGATGGCGTTCAGTGCGGAAAGGTCGAGCGTGGCGTCCAGGTGTGGGGCTTCCAGCAAATTCGGGGTGCCGAATTTGTCTTGCAAAAAGCGCGAGTGAACCAAAAAGGCATGGGCGTCTTGGCTGGCCAAATCGTCACCCAGTTGTTTGACCTTTACTTCCAATTCGGTGAGCGTGTCGCGGAAGGTGTCTTGCGCGGTTTTGCCGTTTTCCAGCACGCGTGTGGTGGCGTATTGAACCGGGATGGACAGGTAGGTTTTCAGCGCATCCGGCAGGTATGAAATGGCAATGTGGCGCGCATGAAAACTCTCTTGCAGCGACAGCGAACCCTTGCTGCGCTCCCACTGCGCCAGCAAGCCTTCCAGCGCCGTGCACAGCTCAATCACTTTGGTTTGCAGCGACGCGGGCAGGCGCTTTTCGGGGTTGTAGTTCACCAAGCCGCGCACGCCGCCCAGCGCCCGTCCCATGGCTTCGCGTGCGCCGCCTTCGTCGGTGAATTCCAGGTCGTCCCACGGGGTGCCGCTGAGCTTGGGAAAGCCCAGCCACAGGCCGCCTGCGGCGAAGCCAGCGGCGTAACCGATGGCTGCGACACCGAGGCCCGTGATGCCCAACACGCCGAAAACTTGCAGCAATAAAACGACGGTGGCCAAGCCCAGACCGCACCAATTGGCGGGGCTGGTGAGGAAGCGTTGGAGTTTGTCGATCATGCGAACCACCACTGATTTGCGGGGGACTTCGATACCTCAACCCGAACGGGGGTGGTGGCGTGCCAAGTTCTTGCTCCACC
>JANPNT010000435.1:0-1849 GCA_031427655.1 Burkholderiales bacterium | reverse complement strand
GACCGCTTGGGCGGGCACATCGTCAGCGGGCATGTGGACGGCGTGGGTCGCGTCACTTTTTTTGCGGCAGTGGGCGAGTCCTGGGAGTTGCGCATCAAAACGCCGCTCACTTTGAGCAAGTTCTTAGCCTACAAAGGCTCCATCACCGTGAACGGCGTGAGCTTGACGGTGAACAGCGTTGCGGACTTAGCTGACGGCTGTGAATTCAGCATGAATTTGATTCCGCACACGATAGAAAACACAGCCCTTCACGCATTGACGCAGGGCAGCGCGGTGAACCTTGAAGTCGACATGATTGCGCGCTATGTAGAGCGCATGTTGTCGGTGGAAAAGGCCAGTCTCAGCGGGTCAGCCTGACCACGCACCCGCAACCCACCCACCTACAATTCACCATGGCCATCTCCCCTGTTCCTGAGCTGATTGCAGAGCTCGCCGTCGGCCGTATGGTCATTCTTGTGGACGAGGAAGACCGCGAAAACGAAGGCGATTTGGTGTTGGGAGCCGACCACGTGTCGCCCGAGGCCATCAACTTCATGGCCAAGTTTGGTCGCGGCTTGATTTGCCTGACCTTGACACGCGAGCGCTGCGAACACTTGAAACTGCCGCCCATGGCCATGCGCAATGGCGGCCAGCACGGCACGGCATTCACCATCTCGATTGAAGCGGCCGAAGGTGTCAGCACAGGCATTTCGGCGGCCGACCGTTCGCGAACCGTGCAATCGGCGGTGGCGCGTGATGCGAAGGCCACCGACTTGGTGCAACCCGGCCACATTTTCCCTTTGCAAGCGCAAGACGGCGGCGTGTTGATGCGCGCCGGGCACACCGAGGCAGGTTGCGATTTGTCGGCAATGGCAGGCTTGTCGCCGGCTTCGGTGATTTGCGAAATCATGAACGACGACGGCAGCATGGCTCGCTTGCCCGACCTGGAAGTGTTCGCCCGCGAGCACGGCTTGAAAATCGGCACGATTGCCGATTTGATTGAATACCGCAGCCGCAACGAAACCTTGATTGAGCGCGTCAGTCGCCGCACTTTGACCACGGCCCAAGGCGACTTTGAATGCCACGCTTTCCGAGCCCGCACCGGTGGTTTGCATTTGGCGTTGACCAAAGGCAAGTGGCAACCTGGCGACGAGGTGCTGGTGCGCGTGCACGAGCCACTGTCGGTGATGGACTTGCTGGACGCAGGCCAAAGTGGCCACTCCTGGCCTTTGCCCAAAGCGTTGGCTGCCTTGCAAGCCAGCGAGTGCGGCGCGGCGGTGCTGCTGAACTGCGGCGACGATGTGGCGTCGATGTTGGGCCATTTGGCTCCGGTGGATCAACGAGCTCAGCGCCAGCGCAGCCAGATGGACTTGCGCACCTACGGCATCGGCGCGCAAATTTTGCGAGAGCTGGGCATCACCAAAATGAAGCTGCTGGGCAGCCCACGGCGCATGCCCAGCATGACGGGCTACGGCCTGGAAGTCACCAGCTTCATTGCGGCTTGAACATCAACAGGCGAAGCAGAAGAGCACTGAAATGCAAGCAGCAGACAAAGGCGCGGGATCTACAAACGCCAGCACCAACTCCAACACTAGTGCCATGACCGGCCAAGACCTTCGAATCGGCATTGTCCAGGCGCGCTTTAACGCCACGTTGACTGACAAATTGGCCGACGCCTGCTTGGCAGAACTGGCCGCACTGGGTGTGTCAAGCAAACACATACGTCACGTCAAAGTACCGGGCGCTTTGGAGGTGCCGGTGGCATTGATGGTCATGGCCGACTCGCAGGAATTTGACGCGCTGGTGGCGCTGGGCTGCATCATTCGCGGCGAAACCTATCACTTCGAATTGGTGGCGAATGAAAGCGGCG
>JANPNT010000434.1:0-7690 GCA_031427655.1 Burkholderiales bacterium | reverse complement strand
CGCGGCTTGAATTTGCGCAGCGTCAATGCCTGCATTCAATTCCTGCCCACGCTGCACGGCAAGGCGCTGTTCACTGTGGAAGATTTGAAGTCGACTTCGGCCGAACCCCTCCACCCGGTGCAGCAAGCCATGGTCGAGTGCCACGGCTCGCAGTGCGGCTTTTGTACGCCGGGGTTTGTGATGACGCTGTGGTCGACCTATCAGGAACATCAAGCTGCGGGAACCACGCCCAGTCGGCAGATGCTTGCCGATGAGCTGTCGGGCAACCTGTGTCGCTGCACCGGCTATCGACCCATTTTGGACGCGGGTGAACGCATGTTCGATCTGCCTGCCGCGACGCTGAACACCACACCCGCAGTGGCCGCGTTGAAGAAGTTGCAGACTGACGTCACGTTTTCATACCAAGCTTCCAACATCCAAGCCGGTGGCCGCAGCGACCACTTTCACGCACCCAAGACGCTGTCCGCGCTGGCCGCGCTTCGATTGGAAAAACCAAACGCCCAATTGCTGGCCGGTTCCACCGACGTGGGCTTGTGGGTGAACAAACAGTTCCGCGATGTGGGTGACATCGTCTACCTGGGCGATGTGGCCGAACTGAAGCAAATCACCGCGACTGCCGACGAACTCTTTATTGGTGCCGGAGCCACGCTGGAAGCCGGTTGGCGGGCCTTGGCGCAGCACGCCACGTCGCTGACCGATGTGTGGATGCGCTTTGCATCGCCCCTGATCCGCAACGCCGGAACCATGGGCG
The DNA here is from genome assembly GCA_031427655.1 of Burkholderiales bacterium. Lineage (GTDB taxonomy): Bacteria > Pseudomonadota > Gammaproteobacteria > Burkholderiales > Burkholderiaceae_C > JANYJJ01. The sequence goes on along the minus strand of JANPNT010000434.1, from coordinate 6,939 downwards.
GCAACGTGGCCAATGGTTCGCCCATCGGCGACGCGGCACCGGTGTTGATGGCGCTGGACACGCTGATCGAACTGCGCTGCGGCGACCAAACTCGCCGCCTGCCGCTGACCGATTTCTACACCGGCTACATGCGCAACCAGCTCGCGCCCGGCGAGTTTGTGCAGGGCATGGCGGTGCCCGTGAGCGCCTTCCAAAACACCTTGCGCGCCTACAAGATCAGCAAGCGTTTCGACTGCGACATTTCGGCCGTGTGTGCGGGGTTTGCCATTGAGCTTCGCGACAACACCGTCACCCACATTCGCTTGGCTTTCGGCGGCATGGCGGCGACGGTGAAGCGTGCCGCTGCGACCGAAGCCGTGCTGCTCGGCCGCGTCTGGGATCAACACGCGGTAAACGCCGCCAAAGCCGCGATGCGGCAAGACTTTGAGCCGCTGTCCGACATGCGCGCCAGCGCGGCCTACCGCATGCAAGTGGCGCAAAACCTGTTGCAACGGTTTTGGCTGGAAACGCGCAGCAGCCAGCCTTTGTCGTTGAATGAAACGAGCGTGTGGAATGCCATGGCGGCGGCACGCCAAGCCGATGAGGTGACGCCGTGAACGCTTCCATCCCTGCAGGTCTTTTGGCTGCACAAACCGCAAACGCCGCGCAAGTCGGCATCAGCCGCCCGCATGAATCGGCTCATTTACATGTGGCCGGTGCGGCCGCCTACATCGACGACCTGCCGGAACTGGCGGGCACTTTGCACGTGGCCCTGGGTTTGTCGCCCGTGGCACACGGCCAACTGCTTGCCATCGACATTGAAAAAATTCGCGCCCTGCCCGGCGTGGTGTGGGTGATGACGGCGGCGGACATTCCGGGGCCAAATGACTGCGGCTCCATCGTGCATGACGAGCCCATCTTGGCCGAGGGCACCGTGCGTTACGTGGGCCAACCGGTGTTTGCGGTGATTGCCAAAACGCGCGACGCAGCCCGACGCGCCGCCGCTCACGCCAAGACGGTCCTCACCATCACACCCTTGCCCGCCGTGCTCACGCCACGCGACGCGCACGCGCAGAACAGCTACGTGGTGCCGCCCATGCACCTGAGCCGCGACACGGCAGGCGGCGCCGCAAACGCCATCGCCGCAGCGCCGCATCGGTTGAAAAGCACGCTCAACGTGGGCGGCCAGGAACAGTTTTATTTGGAAGGACAAATCAGCTACGCCGTGCCGAAAGAAAACGACGGCATGCTCGTGCACTGCTCGACCCAGCACCCCAGTGAAATGCAACATTTGGTGGCGAACGCGCTAAAGCTGCAAGCTCACCATGTGCAGGTGGAATGCCGACGCATGGGCGGCGGTTTTGGCGGAAAGGAATCGCAGTCGGCACCTTTTGCTTGCATCGCCGCGGTGGCCGCGCGCCAACTGAACAAGCCGGTGAAATTGCGGCTCGACCGCGACGACGACTTCATGATCACCGGGCGTCGCCACTGCTTTGAGTACGACTATGACGTGGGCTTCGACGACGCGGGCCGGGTGCTGGGTTTGGAGGTGAGCCTGATCTCGCGCGCCGGACATTCAGCCGACTTGTCCAGCCCCGTGATGACGCGCGCGCTGTGCCACGTGGACAACGCCTACTGGCTGCCCGACGTGGCTTTGCACGGCTACTGCGCCCGAACCAACACGCAGAGCAACACCGCGTTTCGCGGCTTCGGCGGGCCGCAAGGTTCCATCGTGATTGAGAACATTCTCGACAGCGTGGCGCGGCGCCTGAAGTTAGATGCGCTGGACGTGCGACGCGCCAATTTCTACGGCGTGAGCACGAACAACGTGACGCCCTACGGCCAGACCCTCAGCGACAACATCATCGAAGCGCTGACCTCTCAACTTGAAATCAGCAGCAGCTACCGAGCACGCCGCAAAGAGGTGGCCGCCTACAACGCGCGCAGCGAAGTGCTGAAGCGCGGCTTGGCGCTGACGCCGGTGAAGTTCGGCATTTCATTCAACGTGAAGCACTTCAACCAAGCCGGTGCGCTGGTGCATGTGTATGCCGACGGTTCCATTCTGGTGAACCACGGCGGTTGTGAGATGGGCCAGGGCTTGAACACCAAAGTGGCGCAGGTGGTGGCGCATGAATTGGGCGTGCACTTTGAGCGCGTTCGCGTCACCGCCACCGACACCCAAAAAGTGGCCAACACATCGGCCACCGCCGCCAGCACCGGGGCCGACTTGAACGGCAAAGCCGCGCAAGATGCAGCCCGACAAATTCGCGAGCGCTTGGCTGCTTGTGCAGTGCGAAAACATGGCGGTGACGCCGCTGCAGTGCGGTTTTCCAACGATGAAGTTCATGTCAACGGCGCGGTGCTGGGCTTTGCCGCGCTGGTGCGCATGGCCTACCTCGACAGCGTGCAGTTGTGGTCAGACGGCTTCTACGCCACGCCCGATTTGCATTGGAACAACCAGACGCTGAAGGGCCATCCGTTTTATTACTTTGCCTACGGCGCTGCGGTGAGCGAAGTGGTGGTGGACACGCTGACGGGCGAGTGGAAGTTGCTGCGCGCCGACCTGCTGCACGACGTGGGCCGCTCGCTCAACCCTGCGCTGGACATCGGCCAAATTGAAGGCGCATTTGTGCAGGGCATGGGCTGGTTGACCATGGAGGAACTGGTGTGGCACCCGGTGAGCGGCGCGCTCAGCACGCACGCGCCCAGCACCTACAAAATACCCACCGCCAACGACTGCCCGGAGGTGTTCAACGTGGGCTTGTTTGACGGCGACAACGTGCAGGACACGATTCATCGATCCAAGGCAGTGGGTGAACCGCCGTTGCTGCTGCCGTTTTCGGTGTTCTTTGCGATACGCGATGCGGTGTCAGCGGTGGCAGCGCATGCAGTGGACCCGCCGTTGATGGCTCCGGCGACGGGCGAGGCAATATTGAACGCGGTGAATGCAGTCAGACGATTGGCCCCTTCCCCCAAGGGCTGCGAAGGAGACCTTTCAGATCCCCGAGGGGCAAAGCTGGGATGGGGGTGAACTTACCCCCAGAGCTCGGTCATAGCCACTAGAGACTCAGTTTGTGTTCGACGATTCCACCCCCGCCCCAACCCTCCCCCTTTCATGGGAAGGGGGCAACACGCTTGTTCAGGCGCAAAGGCTGATCGTGCACAGCGAACCCGCGGTGCTGATCACCGTCACCCAAGCCCAAGGCTCTGTTCCGCGCGAAGCGGGCACACGGATGCTGGTCAGCGCGGGTAATGAGTTCGGCACCATCGGTGGCGGGCATTTGGAATGGAAGGCCATTGCCACAGCGCGGCAAATGTTGATGAGCAAAGGACCTGAATCACGCAGAGAGCATTTCCCGCTCGGGCCCGCACTAGGCCAGTGCTGCGGCGGTGCGGTGACGCTGAGTTTTGAGACGTTGTCGCAGGCTCATCTTGACATTTGGCCGGCTGACAAAGCACGCTTTTATTTGCAGCTGTACGGAGCAGGCCATGTCGGCCGCGCCATCGCGAAGCTGCTGAGCACGCTGAACGTCGTGGTGGACTGGATCGACGAGCGCGAAGATGAATTCCCGTCGGGCCCGATGCCGCAGCACATCCGAAAAATTGCAGTCGATGCCGTTGAGGGCGAAGTGCGCCATGCGCCGCCGAATGCGTTTTTTCTGGTACTCACCCATCAACACGATTTGGACATGCGCATCACCGAAGCCATTTTGCGCAGAGGCGATTTCGGCTTCCTCGGCCTGATCGGTTCACACACCAAACACCAGCGCTTCGTTCACCGCTTTGAAGAACGCGGCATCGCGCCTGATCTGATCGAGCGCATCACCTGCCCCATCGGCATTGCAGGCATCAGCGGCAAAGAGCCTGAGGTGATTGCGGTGGCGGTGGTGGCTCAGCTTTTGAGCCTGAACACGCTTTAGAAGCCCATGAAAAAAGCGCCTGCATGGCAGGCGCTTGCTCATTCGCTTGAGGGCGAATTACTTGGGCATGATGACGGTGTCGATCACGTGGATCACGCCGTTGTCGGCCACGATGTCGGTGGCTGTGACTTTGGCACCGTCAACCATCACACCTTTGTCGGTGGTCACGGTCAGCTCGGAGCCCTGCACGGTTTTGACCTTGCCTGCCTTCACGTTGGCAGCCATCACCTTGCCTGGCACCACGTGGTAGGTCAACACGGCGGTGAGCTTGGCCTTGTCGGCCAGCAGCGCGTCGAGTTGAGCCTTCGGCACTTTGGCGAATGCCGCGTCAGTGGGGGCGAACACGGTGAACGGGCCAGGGCCCTTCAAGGTGTCGACCAAGCCAGCCGCTTTCAGGGCGGTGGCCAAGGTGTTGAACGTGCCAGCGCCGACGGCGGTGTCAACAATGTCTTTGGCCTGGACGGACAAAGCAGCAATCGAAAGAGCGGAAATTACAAACAGTTTTTTCATGGCAAAACTCCAAAGGTTGAAAGAAAAAAACAGGGAAAGAGCGAGAGGAAATGCTCGGTAAGGAACCTGCGTGCAATGGAGTCGGGGCACGCAGGCAAAGTTCAACGAAAGTTCAAGGCGCAGGAAGTATCACTTTGTCAATGAGGTGAATCACTCCGATGTTGTTGGTGCTCGGGTGGGGCCCGTCGTCGTCGCCTCCGCAAGCTGACGCGAGCGTCGCAATGGTGATAACGGCTATTGATTTAGACCAAGTGAACATCGTGAGAACTCCGACGTTTTTGAGGTGAACTCAAATGCCGCCCTAAGCATTTCGCTTGAACAATCTTGAGACGGCACCGCCATGCAGAGAACCGTAAGATCGCAAGATAAATGTCATCGATAAAGTTAACTAAGTAAACCGTGTGGTCTTTTTATGACTGTTGAGTAACTTTAAGACGATATGTGTCGTTTTCCCAGGCCATCGGGCGTTTTAAAGCCTGGATGAGGCCGGTAGCGTGGGCGGCAGAAGGCGTCGCAGCGAAAGGCGGCCATAGCGGTCACAGCGAGTACAGTTTTTGCCGGATTTGCAGGCCCATAGCCGCAGCTATGGGACAAAAGGCCGGTGTTCTCGAGGAGCGACGTAGCCGAAAATGGACCGCTGCGGCCGTCTTGTAGCCGACGTTCCTTCTGCCGCCCACGCTGCTAGGTTCAGGCTCGCACTGCCCAGCGCAATTTGGCGGAGCTGGAGCGCGGATTGGCGCGCTGTTCATCAAACGAGGGGCGCACAAATTCATGGGCCGCAGCAGAGTAAACACCTGAGCGCTCGCCAATTTGGAACGCTTTTTTGACGCGCCGGTCCTCGCCGGAATGAAAACTCAATATCGCCACCCGACCGCCCGGTTTCAAACAGGCCGGCAGCGCTGTCAAAAATGAGTCGAGCACGGTGAATTCATGGTTCACGGCAATGCGCAGCGCTTGAAAGGTGCGCTGCTGCGCCTTCTTGATTTCGACCTTGCGCTCGCCTTCGGGCAGCTTGATCGGCAGGGCCGCGTTCACGGTGCGCCGCACCAGATCGGCCAGCTCGGTAGTGGTTTGCAGGTACTGGCCTTGCAGCGCGGCGGCCAGAACCGCGGCGTGCGGTTCATCGGCGTTGTCGATCAACAATTCGCGCAACTCGGCGCGGCCCACGGCCAGTAAAAACTCGAACGCGCTGACGCCTTGCGAGGGGTCCAGCCGCAAATCCAACGGCCCATCGAGCTTGAAGCTGAAACCCCGCGCGGGGTTGTCGATTTGCATGCTGGACACACCCAAATCGGCCAGGACGAAATCAAAACCTCCGCCCGCTTCGGGCAGCAAAGTTCGGATGCCTGAAAAGTTCATGCGGCGCACTTGGAGCGCGTTCTCGTCGAAGCCCAATTGACGCAAACGCGCTTCGGTGCGCGGCAGCTCGAGCGGGTCTACGTCCACCGCAAAGAGGCGGCCCTTAGGCGCAATCAAGGGCAGCAGTTCCTGACTGTGCCCTCCGAAGCCCAAGGTCGCATCGAGCCCCGTTTCACCGGGCTGCGGCTTCAGCACGGCCAGAATTTCCGCCACACAAATGGGTCGGTGCATGCCGGCTGGGGTTTGGCCGCGCTGCATGACTTTGAGCACTTCGTCAGCGTGCGCGATCGGATCGAGTTCCTTGTACTTTTCCCAGAACCTTTTCGGGTGCGTGCCCTGGTAGCGAACGCGGCGTTTGTGGATCGCGACGGTGCCATCGGGCTCGGGCGGCAAGTCGGCTGGCGCATCAATCATTGCCAGATTGTCGTTTGCCCTGCGACTGCGACGAGACAGCTGCCCTTCCGATCCACCATTCAGGGCGGGGTGGCGCGGCGGGTGGCGCGCAGCGCAAACGGCAGCCACGAATCGATGCTGGAGTTTGTGGTGCGAGACAGAGGCCCTGCAACGCTGGCGTCAAGGCGATGTGCGATTGTTGGTGACCGATTTGTCGCTGCCAGGCTTGAGCGGCCCGCCGCTGATCGAGGTGACACGCCGCGAAGAAGCGCTGCCTACCGAGCGCACCGGCATCGTGGTGTGCTCGGGCGACATGGCGTTGCCAAGCCATGCCCATAGAGACGACTCAGATGCGCCTCAGCACAACGCCTTTTTGTCCAGGCCCCTGGATTTGCGCACCCTGACACAAACGCTGATCAGCCTGGGTTTGCAGGCTGAGGCGTCGCGCTGAAATGAATGTTTTTATGCCGTTGGCAAAACGTGTGCTTTGAATTGATCACGCAAACGGTTCTTCAGCATCTTGCCTGTGGCACCGAGTGGGATGGCTTCGACAAACACCACATCGTCAGGCGTCCACCACTTGGCGATGCGGCCTTCAAAAAACGCCAGCAGTTCTTCGCGTGCCACGTCGGCCCCGGGCTTTTTCACCACCACCAGCAAAGGTCGCTCGTCCCACTTGGGGTGGAAGGCCGCAATGCAGGCCGCCATGGCCACGCCGGGGTGGGCCATGGCAATGTTTTCCAGGTCGATGGAGCCGATCCACTCGCCGCCTGACTTG
>JANPNT010000433.1:0-5108 GCA_031427655.1 Burkholderiales bacterium | reverse complement strand
CGGACGACATGCAAGCCCTGGTGGCGGCAGCCGTGCAGCACTACGGCAGGCTTGACGTGATGGTCAACAACGCGGGCTGGACCCACCGCAACCGCCCGGCGCTGGAAGTCAGCGAGGAAGAGTTCGACAAGTGTTTCGCGGTCAACGTGAAAAGCCTCTATCTCGCCACCATCCATGCCACACCAGTGTTCCGCGCCCAGGGTGGTGGCAGCTGCGTCACCGAAGCCGCACAGCACGGGGCAGCCTGCATGCAATCCGGTGAGTGCGGCGGCTTGAGGGCTGACCGCACCAACACGCGCGTGCGCGGTCAGCAACTCGGGCAACACCGGTTTGAGGCCCAATGCAATGAGCCAGTCGTGGCTCCATGTTTCGCGCTCGATGTCGAACATGCCGGTGGTCGCGGCCGTGGTGGGATCGGTCACCGCGCGACCCGTGAGTCGCAGTGCGATGAAGTCTTTCGCGCCGACAAGCACGCGTGCAGTGCGTGCCCACACCTCGGGTTCGTGCTCGCGCAGGTGCAACAACTTGGGCAGCACCGAGGTGGCGCTGAAGGGGTTGCGGGTGACGCGGTGAATTTCATCAGCACCGAGTTCTTGTGTGATGCGCAGCGCCTGCTCACCGGCTCTGGCATCGGTGTGCAGCACGGCTTGGCGCAGCGCGCTTCCTTGCCCGTCCAGCGGCAGCAGGCATTGCATTTGGCCGCTGAAGGTGATGGCCGCCACGCTGCTGGGCAACACGCCCTGCGCCCACCAGTTTTGCAGCACCTCGCAAAACGCCAGCCACCAGTCTTCAGCATCTTGCTCACTGTCGACGGGCAAGCTGCGGTAGCTCACGGTGTGAGCCAGATGCATACGCGCGTCTGGGGTCACCAAAACAGCTTTCACTGCCGATGAGCCGATGTCGAAGCTGGCAATGTAGTTGTCGAACCAGGGCGCACTCACCGCGTGCCACCCGCGCTGATTTTCTGAAACACCACCGCCGCCACGACGATGGCACCGGTGACGACGTCTTGCAAAAACGAAGGCACGTTCAATATCGTCAGCCCATTCGCCAAGATACCCAAGGTGGCTGCGCCCAACAGGCTGCCCAGCACATGCGGTACGCCGCTGCGGTTGGCGGTCATGCCCAAAAATGCGGCGGCGTACCCAGGCAAGAGCAAGCTGCTGCCGTCCGTCGGGTGCGCCGACCCCAGGCGCGACGCCAGCAGCACACCGGCCCCTGTGGCCACCAAAGCGCACAGCCCAAAGGCCCACACTTTGTGGCGCAGCACGTTCACACCGACCAAGCGCGCCGCGCGCTCGTTGCCGCCGACGGCGTAAAGCTGACGGCCGAACGGTGTGCGGTGCGTCAGCACCCAAGCCGTCACCACCACGCCCGCCATCACCCACGACGGCCCCGGCACGCCCAGCACCACCGCACGGCCCCAAGCGCTGAAGCCTTCGGGAATTTTGTTGAAGACGGTGGACCCGTCGGTCAACCAAAACGTGAAGCCCGCCAGCATGGTGCCGGTGGCCAAGGTAGTGATGAAAGACAGCAAATTGAAGCGCCCCACCAACCAGCCGTTGAGCATGCCAAACACCAAACCTGCACCGAGTGTCAACAGCACTGCCAACGGCAAATAAACACCGGCCACCGCCAACTGCGCCGCCATCACGCCGCCCAGGCTGGCCGATGCGCCCACCGACAAATCGAACTCACCAGCTGCCATGACCAGGGTCGCACCCACCGCCACCAACACCAAAAAAGCGATCTGGCGGCTGACGTTCACCGCGTTGCCCAGCGTGGCAAACGCGTTGGGGCTGAGCACAGCGAACACCAGGCAAATCAACAGCAAAGCGGCCACAGTGCCGTAGGCATTGAGGAAGCTGGGCAGGGCGTTTTTTTTGGTGTTTAGGGTGTTGTTTGTCATGCGGGAGTTGTGTTGGTTTGTGAGGCCGCAAAACACCAACGCAGCACCTCGGGCGCGTTCAAACTTGTGCCGCTCAAGTTGGCCACGCTGACGCCTTCGCGCAGCACCACCACACGCTGCGCCAAGTCCAGCATCTCACTCAGGTCGGAACTCACCACCAAAGCCGCGCCACCGCGCGCGCAGTGTTCGCGCAGCAACTGGTGAATGGCGCGGCGGGTGGTCACGTCCACCGCTTGGGTGGGCTCGTCGCACAGCAGCACTCGGGCGTTCATCGCCAGAGCGCGCGCGAACACCACTTTTTGTTGATTGCCGCCGCTCAGCTCCACCACGTTTTGGTCGGGCCCGGTGGCTTTGATGTGCAGCCCTTGCATGGCCTTCAGCGCAGCCTCGCGTTCGCGTTTCAGCGACAACCAACCCATGCCTCGCAGGTTTGCGAAGCGGCGCAAGAACGGCAGCGTGAGGTTGTCGCGCAGGCGCATGTTCAACAGCAGCGCGTGGCCGCGGCGGTCTTCTGGAACCAACACCCAAGCGCGCGCCGCAGCGGCCTGCGGACTGTTGGCCTTGACTGCCTGACCTTGCGCATGCAGCGCTTCAAAATGGCCTGCGCGCAAGCCCATCAGCAGTTCCAACAACTCGGTGCGGCCCGAACCCGCCAAGCCGTAAAGGCCGAGCAGTTCACCGGCGTGCAGCGTGAGGCTGGCAGCGCGAACGCGGCAGTCGATGGTCGAAGCCTGCCTGACCGACAGCAGCTCGACGCGGCCATGCGATGGTGCGTCTGGGCCTGACGCAGCTGGTGTGAACGCAGGTGTCGTGAACGCAGGTGTTGTTAACGCAGTTGTTGTTAACGCACGTGGGGTTGGCGCATCGACGTGTCCGGTCATCGCCGCAATCAAAGAAGCCGCGGTTTGCCCACGCGCGAGCAGTGTTGCAACGACCGCGCCATTGCGCAGCACAGTAATGCGATCGGCAATGTGCAGCACTTCATCGAGCCGGTGCGACACATAGAGCACGGCCTTGCCGCGCTGGCGCAGCGCGTCGATTTGAAGCAGCAACTTCTGCGCATCGGTGCTGGTGAGCGAGGCGGTGGGCTCGTCCAAGATGAGCAGATCGGGCTGGTTCATCAAGCAGCGCAGCAGCGCGAGTTGCGTGCGCTGCGTGACCGACAACTCACTCACCAACGCGTCCAGCGGCAGGCTCAAACTCAAGTCTGTGCAAGCCCGCAAGGCATGCTGTCGCATGGCGGCGCGGTCTGTCAGCCAGCGGCCGACGCCCCGCAAAGTCGGGAATGCGCAGCCGATGAAAAGATTGTCCAGCGCTGACATGCTGGCCACCAGTTGCGGCTCTTGGTGCACCACCGCGATGCCACGCGCCGCAGCCTGCGCAGGTGATGTGGGCGCAAACGGCTGACCATGCAAAAGCAAGCTGCCAGAGTCGGCAGTCAAAGCCCCAGTCAGCAAGTGAATGAGGGTGGATTTACCCGCACCGTTTTCACCAATGAGCGCGTGAACTTCGCCCGCGTTAAGGGTCATCGATACATCAGCGAGTGCAGTCGCGCCCGCAAAGGCTTTGCCCGCGCCGCGCACTTCCAGCAGCGCGTCCGCCTTGGTCATCAAGCCAACGAACGCTGGTAAAAAATGCGCCCGCCCACCGGCTCTTGAATCCAATACTGGCGGCGCGTGCGCAGGCGCTTTTCGCCGGGCTCGGCCTCGGTGAAGGTGACCACCATCACCGCATCACGGTCTTGCCAGGACACGACGTACACGTTGTCGGGCGCGCTGTCTTGCGCATTGACTCTGTTCGCGCGGCGCTGCTGTTCTTCGCGCAGCAGATCGCGCCACGGCGGGCCCAACGCTTCGGCTTCGGCTTCGGCTTCGGGCAGGTTCACCGAGGTGCTGTAGGAGGCGTCGCGTGCCTGCGCGCTGTTTTGTTTGCGTGCGGCTTGCCACTTTTCAAACTCACCCAAAAAGTTGGCGTGACGCGCGGTGAGCTCGTCCGGCTTGACCCATTCCAAGCGCTCGGCCACCACGATGGGCGTGGCCTGCACATCGATGTAGGCGCTGATTTCTTGAAAGTAGTGATGGGCCAGGGCAATGCAACTGTGGGTGGCCCACGGCGCGCGGGGGTATATCCCGGCCGGTATGCGGTGCAGCCAAATACCGTCGCCGCTGCGGCCTTGCAATCGGTCGCAGGGGTTGGAGTAATTCAAAGCCAGCGCTTGCTGGCCGTAGCGCGCGGGCAAGCTGGCGCTTGGTATTTGCTTGGTCACAAAGTAAACGCCCAGCGACGTGCGCTGGTCACCGGCCACTTGCTTGACCATGCCATTTTTTCCGATGGAAGCGTTGTGCTCGCGGATCAACGACAGGCCCTGCGAGCCGTTCTCGAAGACATACAGGCGCGAACGGGCCACGTCCGCCGCCACGGCGTGTTTGACGTTGGGGGCCAAGGCCACCAGGGCCGGTGGCACCAGGCCAGACGGCGGCATGACGGACGCAGCTTGAACACGAACCCGCGCCTCGTCGGTGAGCTCGCCCAACCGATTGCGGCCCGCAATGGCCACCTCTCTGGCCGCCGCACCAAAACTCGAACTGGGCTGGGCTTGAGCGGTCAAAAGATCGGCATACAGCAATTGCGCCAGCGCAAAACCGGGTGCGTCAGTGGCCAAGCGCTGGGCCTTTTGCAAAGCCTGGTCACCAGCTCCGGAGGCGTGCAGGCCGTAGACGGCCAGAAGCCGCGCTTCATCACAGAAGCTTCCACCGACAACCGTCTTGCGCCTGCGTACGTGGACGCACCAAAAGCTTGAGGCTCGACGGGTGGCGAGGGATCTGGTCGCATCAAAGGTCCGTGGTGGCTGGGGGCCTGCGCGCAACCAATCAGGCGCAAGGCGATGTTCGACCCGAGATTATATGAAGGTCGACGCTGGTTCAGGCGCTCAGTCTACGGGCGTAAGTTTGGCTACGCCCAGGGCCAGCCACTTCATGCCGTGGCGACCAAAATTGATCTGCGCCCGAGCGTCTTCGCCCACGCCTTCCAAGGTCACGATCACGCCTTCGCCAAACTTGTTGTGAAACACGTTTTGGCCCGAACGCAAACCGTGGCTGGTGGCTTTGGGGACGATTTTCGGGCTGGCTCCGAACGCGGGGGCCGATGACTGACGCGCCACGTCACCCGCGCCGACGATGGAATTCAAACCGGAACCGCG
>JANPNT010000432.1:0-1536 GCA_031427655.1 Burkholderiales bacterium | reverse complement strand
GAGTTGTCTAAGGAATTGCGTTGATCAACACCGCCTGCGCCCAGCCCGATCTGTTCTCCACGCTGTACGTCGAGTTGCACCGGCTGGCCCGGCGCGAAGCGGGCCGCTACGGGCCGAACGGCGCAATGAGCCCGACCACGCCACGAGCTTTCGCAAGCAGCGCCTTGTGGTCGTGGGGAACGGGGTTGTATTTCAGTTCAGCCATTTTGTAATTCCTTGAGGCGCTTACGCGCCAGCTTTAACTCGTGGTCTGGTGTCTGCTGAGTCTTCTTGATGAATGCGTGCAGCACCGTGACACGTTTGCCCACCATGAAACAGTAAAACGCACGGCCTATTCCGCTCGGCCACTGCTGCAAGGGCGACAACATTTGAACGATCGGGACCCTCCCAGCCTGCGTAGTTTTGTACGTCTTCAAAAAAGGCCACGTCCCCTTCTACAAGCAATGACAACGGAGAAAATCTTGAGCGCCGTTTCAGGTCACGATCGCGTCAAGCGAAACCGGGGCGCATCAAGCAAGTGGTGGTGAGCTGCTGATCGTGACGGGGTTTAGATTTGAGACCCGACCATCTCATTTCGTTGGGCAGCGGCGGGGTGCGCAGCATTGCGGCGCTTGGCATGGTCAAGGTGCTGGCGCGCGAGGGCTTGATGCCCGACCTGATCGTCGGTTGCAGCGCTGGTGCCATGTTCGGGGCGTTGGTGGCTGCAGGCCACAACGCGGATGAAGCCGTGCGCATCGCCACGCGTTTGTGGTCGGCCGACATCACCCGCAAGCTCCGCTGGCGCGCGCTGCCGCAAATGTTGTGGCCGCAACTGTGCCGCTTCGATGCCGACTTCGCGCTGCGCGACGACCGCAAAGTAATGCAGCAACTGGAGCAAGCCTTCGGCGATTTGCGGCTGGACGACTTGCGCGTGCCGTTGCGCGTGACGACGACAGACGCCGCCACCGGCGAAGCCGTGGTGCTCAGCCGAGGCAGCGTGGTGGAGGCCCTGCGAGCGGCGGTGGCGCTGCCCTCCATGTTTTCGGCGGTGCACATCGAAGGCCGTCGCCTGATCGACCGGCTTTGTCTCTGACCCGCTGCCCGTGAGCGCCGCAGCAGATGCCCACTGCGTGCTGGCTTTGGGCTTTGCCTCGCCCATGCCGCACCGCATCGACCGGCCCGCGCGCATGCTGGCCCAAGTCACGTCTGCCATGACCAACAACCTGGTTCAAGCCCGCCTGCAAGCCGCCACTGCCAACGGCCAATGCCTGATCAAACTGATGCCCACCCTGGAACGCCGCGTGGGCTTTTTCGACACCGAAGCCATGCCCTACTTGGTGGACATAGGCCGCCGCGCCACAGAAGCCCGCCTCCCCGCCATCATGGCCATGCTGGACCAGCGGCCGCAGCTTGCGGTGGCTTGAAGTGGCGTTGCGTCGGTGTCGATCAATTCGTTCTGAGTTGGCCACTCGCGGCGCTACCAAGTCGGCCCTGCAAAATCCCTTTCATCCAGCCCTGAGAGAACCGAGCGGCGCGAGTTGCGCAAGTCTTGAACCA
>JANPNT010000431.1:0-2223 GCA_031427655.1 Burkholderiales bacterium | reverse complement strand
CGGCAAGGCATCGCTGTGGTGGTCGCTGCGCACCGTCAGCTGCCAGGCGGGCGCCGCCTTGCTGGCTGGCGCAGCCGCCGCAAAGGCAAAAAAGCCCGCCGAGGTGGCGGGCTCTTGGGCTGCGGCGGGGGCTGTCACCAGTGCGGCCACCAGCCCCCACAGCGGCGCGGCGGCGGCCATCACCCGGGTGGTGGTGACCAACGCCGGGGCCGTCACAAACCGATGTCCAGCGACGCGCTGCTGCCGTCGCTGAAGGTGGCCAAGCCGGTGGCGGTGTTCAGGCTGCCGATCTCCAACGTGGTGTTGCTCATCAGCTTGATGGTGGTGGCTTTGTCGATCCAGTTCAGCGACAGGTTGGCGCTGGCTTCGGTCAAGCTGAAGTTCTTGATCTGGCCCGTGGTATCCGGTGAGCCCGTGACGTTAACCACCGTGCGCGGCACGCCGTTGACCAGCGTGCGGTACTGCAACGATACGTTCTTGAACACGCCGCCGTCATTGCTGTTATCCAGGTGCGTGCCCCCCATGGTGATCTCCAACACCGGCCGGTTGGGCGCGCTCACTTTGCCCACGAACTGGGCGTTCTTGCTGAAGCTGTTGCTCGCCGATCGGGGCAGCGTTGCGTCAAAGGCGGCATAGCCCGTGGTACTGGCGGTCAAGACGCCCGAAAGAAACTCGGTCGTCACGCCAGCTGCGGTGGTATTGCGAGCCGCGCCGCTGAACGTGGCCTTGGTGGGGAAAAACACGGTGCCGCTCTTGTCCCAGACCGTATCGCCGAACGACAGCACACCCTCGAACGCTGCCTTGGGCGTGGTGAACGCCAGGTTCAATGTCACTGCGCTTATTTCACCGCCGGCTGAGCTGACGGCCGTGGGGGCCGTGGGCGAGACCCGGCGGCCCGAGGCGTCGCGGCTCACCGGCACGGTGTTGAGCAAGCCGTTGTTAACCGTCAGCGTAGACAAGGTGGCGCCATTGCTGTCGATCGACACAATGTTGCCGCTGATCGTGGTGCTGGTGGTGTTGCTGTTGGCCGCGTCAATCGTCTTGCTGCCAGTCAGTGACACGCTGTGCTTGAAGTTGGCCAGCGTATTGCCGCCCATCGCAAAACCAGCCGGCAACTCACCCACCATCGTGAAGCCGGTGATGTCGCCGTTGCTCAGGGTTGGCGTCAGCGTGCCGGCAAATGCCAGCACAGCGCCGCTGCTGTCCTGCTGCAAGCCCACATTGGCGGTTAGCGAGCTGCGGCCGGTACTCGCGACATAGGTGTACTCGGTGCGGCGGGCGCGGGTGCCGTATGCGAACGTGCCGTCAGCGTTGGGCGTGATAAAGAAACCGTGGCGCCATTCAGTGGTGACGTGACCGGTGGGGGTGTACAGGCGTGACAGATGGTAAATCGCCGAGCAACCGATGGAGTTGGCGTTGGCAATCGACGTGGCCCGGGTCAAAGTTGAGGTTGAGGCGCTTGCGCTTAACTCCTGGTTCAGCCCGCAAGTGACGGCGCAGTAGTTCGAAAAATTGGCCGAAGCATCGTTGGACGACACGCCATGTGCGTTCTGCCGGACGACGCTGGTGGTGCGGCCGGCCTTGTAGTCGTTGTACAGGTCCAGGCCCATCAACACCGCGCCGCTGTCGCCCAGCAGGGTTTTGACCGGCGCGTGTACGTTGCTCATCGTGGTCTTGAACTTGAAGGCCTCGACGTTGACCACGCCGGTGGCCACCGAGGCGGCGCCGCCGCGGCTGAACATCGACGCCCAATCGCTCTTGATCTCGGTGAACAGCAGCTTGGCCGCCGTGATGGCGGTGGCCGAGGCGGCGACCGGCGGGGCGGTGCCAGCCGGCGCGGCGACGCAATTGCCGGTGCAGTCCAAGTTGGTGACTGCAGCGGCCAGCGTGGATGAGTTCACCGTGCCCGCCAGGCTGGGCGTGGTCAGCACAGTGCTGACGGCGGCGCCGAGCGCGGCCGACACGTTGCCACCGGCGGTGGACGACAGCTTGACGCTGTTGAGTGCACTGGCGCTGCCCAAGGCCTGCACCACGCACTGGGTTTTCTCGCCGGCGCTGCCGGTGGCGCAACCGATGGCGCCAGTCTTGGCCAATTGCGAAACGGCCGTCAGCATCACCGCCAGGGTTTGCTCGTGCTGCGAGCTGCCGCTGGCCGAGGTGCTTTTGACCTCGACCAAACGGGCATCGAAGCCCAGCAACTGGCTGGAAGTTGAAATCGCTTGT
>JANPNT010000430.1:0-15134 GCA_031427655.1 Burkholderiales bacterium | reverse complement strand
TGATGCTGGTGGACGAACCGCTTTCGGCGCTGGACCCCACGCGTTCAACGCAAGCCATCACCGCCTTGGTGAGCGCGGCCAGACAGCGCGGAGCCACGCTCATCACCACGCTGCACCAAGTGGAAGTGGCTCGCGCGTACTTCGAGCGCATCGTCGCGCTGCGCGATGGCCGGGTTGTTTTTGACGCACCCGCTGCCGATGTCACCGACGCCATGTTGCGCGAGCTGTACGCCGACCATGAAGACGAATTGACGGCCGGCTTGGAGGGCGCGTCTGGCGCGGTGCACGCGATTCCTCAAGCAGACGAAGTCAAGCGCTCCGTGACCTGTCGCTGAGCGCGATTTGCAGTGGCACCCAGCTTGATCCTCGCGCTCCCGCGCGACCCCGCCACTAAAAGCCGTTGGGGCCTGATGCTGTTCGCAGCCGTGCTGCTGTGGCCGCTGTTGGTGTGGACGGAATTCAAACCCTGGGAGCTGTTCGACGCGCGCAGTCTCAAGTCGACGGGCAAATTCCTGTCGGCGTTCGTGCCGCCGCGCCACGACCTTGAATTTTTGACCTTGATGGCCAAGGAAACCTGGCGCACCGTGGCCATCGCGACAGCAGGTTTGACGTTGGCTTTCGTGTTGGCCGTGCCTTTGGCCTTGCTGTCTACCGCGCGCTTGTCAGTCTCTTCGCTCACCGGCCGCATGGCCACTTGGCCCTACGTGTTGCGGCAGGCAGCGCGTTGGTTCACCATGGTCCTGCGCAGCGTGCCGGAACTGGTCTGGGCCCTCATTTTTGTGCGCGTGGTGGGCTTGGGGCCCACGTCGGGCGTGATTGCCATCGGCATCGCTTATGGCGGGATGTTGGGCAAGGTCTACGCTGAAATTTTGGAAGCCGGTGAGGCCGCGCCCACGCAAGCCTTGCTGCGCAACGGGGCAGGGCGCATGCAGGCCTTTTTCTACGCCACCCTGCCGCAGTGCGGCTCGGAACTGGTCAGCTACACGGTCTACCGATGGGAGTGCGCCATCCGTTCTTCGGTGGTGTTGGGATTTGTCGGTGCGGGCGGTTTGGGCCAGCAACTCGACACGGCCGCGAAGATGTTTTCCGGCGGCGAAGTCAGCACCATCCTCATCATCTTCATGCTGCTTGTGGCCCTGGCCGACAGGCTCAGCGCTTGGTTACGCAAGGAACTCGGATGAATTTTTTCTCGAGCTTGACCAGCAACGTGATCGCCCGAAGCCGATGCAAAGCGTGCTGGGTTTCATCGGCAATTTTGCTGTTGGTGATCGCGAGTTTTTGGTCGCTGAATTTGCAATGGAAAGAGTTTTTGGCAGCTGACGCCATGCTGAAAATGGGCCAGTTTTTAAAGAGCTTCTTTCCGCCCGAAACCTCGCCCGCCTTCCTGGCCAGAACGTGGAACGCGCTGCTTGAAACGCTGGCCATGTCAGCATTTGGCACCTTGCTGGCTGCGGTGGGCGGTTTGATGCTGGCACTGCCGGCCAGCAAAGTTCACGCTGACGATCTTGCCCGCGCCAAGCCTGTGACGCGCTTGGCATTGAACGCGCTGCGCAGCGTGCCCGAATTGGTGTGGGCGTCGCTGCTTTTGATCGCTGCAGGCCTGGGCCCTTTCCCCGGCACGCTGGCGTTGGCCTTGCACACCACTGGCGTGCTCGGTCGCTTGTTTGCCGAGAGCATCGAGAACGCTGCGCCCGGCCCAGCTTTCGCACTGCGGGTGCGCGGTCTGTCGGAGGTGCGCATTTTTCTGTACGCCACGCTGCCGCAAATTTGGCCGCAAGTCATCAGCTACACCTTGTACCGGTGGGAAAACAACATCCGCGCGGCGGCGGTGCTCGGCGTGGTCGGCGCGGGCGGCTTGGGCCAAATGCTGAGCTATCACTTGGGCCTGTTCCAAATGAACGAAACCAGCACCGTGCTCATCGGCATGATTGCGCTGGTGGCGCTGGTGGACGGGCTGAGTTACCTGTCGCGGCGCTGGTTAGACCGCTGAGCTCAATCGGAGAGAATCCTGCCATGCAAATCGGCTTCTCCGTCAATGAAATGTTGTTCCTCGCCACGCTGGTCACAGGAGCGCTGTGGGTGGCTTGGCATTTGAAGCTTCGGGGTTTGAATCAGCGCGGCGAACAACTCGCGAAGAAGCCGCTGTGGGTCAGCTTTGGGGCCGAGCTGTTTGTCGTCGTGGCGCTCATGTTCACCTGCCGCGTGGCGTTGGCCGATTGGCCCAAAGTGCCGTCGGGGTCGATGGAGCCGACCTTGCGTGTTGGTGACTATTTGCTGGTCAACCACTTGGCCTACGGCCCGCGTTTGCCCTTCACCAACACCGCGATAGAAACGGGTCAGCCGCAGCGTGGTGACGTGGTGGTGTTTCGCTACCCGCCCGATGTATCGCAGTACTACGTGAAGCGTTTGATCGGCTTGCCCGGCGACCGCGTGGTGTTCAACGAAGGCACGGTGAGCGTGAATGCACAGCCGCTGACAGCCGAAGTGTTGAACGACAACGCGAGCTCCGACCAACCCAGCGAAGACCGGGGCCAGTGGCTGGTGCGTGAGTCGGCCGCGTCGCCGGCGCGCATGCTGAAGATCAACCCTTTCGTGCAGGGCCGTTTGCCGCTCAATTTGTCGGACGCTGGCTTGGCCGCCAACTGCCAAAGTGCGCACGCCGGAACATGGGAATGCACCGTGCCCACGGGCCAATATTTGATGCTGGGCGACAACCGCGACAACTCTGCCGACTCGCGTGTCTGGGGTTTTCTGCCGCATGAAGAGGTCTACGGCAAGGCCGTGCGCGTGCTGTTCAATTGGTCAGACCTGAAGCGCGCATGGACGGCGTTGTGATGGCAATCAACACAAAAGAGCCGTTGGACTTGGCGGGCAAGCACATCGTGCTGGGTTTATCGGGCGGCATTGCTTGCTACAAAGCCGCCGAGTTGACACGCGCTCTGCTGAAAGCCGGTGCCACTGTGCAAGTGGTGATGACCGACGCAGCCGAGCACTTCATCACTGCCGTCACGCTGCAAGCTTTGTCCGGCCGCCCGGTGTTCACGAATCAATGGGATTCGCGCCCGGCCGCTGACATCGCCAACAACATGGCCCACATCAACCTGACCCGCGAAGCCGACGCGGTGTTGGTGGCCCCGGCCAGCGCCGACTTCATGGCCAAGTTGCTGCATGGTCGGGCCGACGATTTGCTCAGCCTCATGTGTTTGGCGCGGCCCTTGGCCACCTGCCCTTTGTTGCTGGCCCCAGCCATGAACCGCGAGATGTGGGCGCATCCCGCCACCCAACGCAACGCTGCGCAACTGCGAGCCGACGGAGCCACGCTGCTCGGCCCCGACAGTGGCGACCAAGCCTGCGGTGAAGTCGGTGACGGTCGCATGCTGGAGCCGGAAGAATTGCTGCAAGACCTGATTGCTTTTTTCCAGCCCAAAGCGCTGCTCGGCAAGCGCGTGCTCATCAGCGCCGGGCCAACGTTTGAGCCCATCGACCCGGTGCGTGGGCTGACCAATTTGTCGAGCGGAAAAATGGGTTTTGCGGTGGCGCGTGCAGCAGCTGAAGCCGGTGCCGATGTGACTTTGGTGGCCGGTGTGGTGCATCTGCCCACGCCTCGCGGTGTGTGCCGCGTGGATGTGCTCACGGCGCAAGAAATGTTCGATGTCGTCATGCCGTTGGCCGATGAAAACGACGTTTTTGTCGCTACCGCCGCAGTGGCCGATTGGCGGCCTGCAACGACGTCGACGCAAAAAATCAAGAAGGACAAAAACACAGCCACACCGACGCTGGACTTTGTTGAAAACCAAGACATTCTGGCCATAGTGGCCCGTTTGCCGAAGGCCCCGTATTGCGTTGGCTTTGCGGCCGAAAGCCACGACCTGCTGCACCACGCGCGCGAAAAATTAGAGCGCAAGGGCGTGCCGCTGATCGTGGCCAACCTTGGCCCTGCCACCTTCGGGCAAGACGACAACACGCTGACGCTGGTCGATGCGCACGGTCACCGCGAGTTGCCGCGCGCTGACAAGCTCACCCTGGCGCGCCAACTGGTCGCAGAAATTGCATCTCGTCTCACCAAGTTGTCCGCCTGAACATGACCGCCACCCGCACCACCATCGCCTTGAAAGTTCTGGACCCGCGCATGGCCGATGCTTTGCCTGCCTATGCCACACCCGGCAGCGCAGGCCTTGATTTGCGCGCCTGCCTGGATGCGCCCTTGGTGGTGCAACCCGGCCAAACCACCCTCGTGCCCACAGGCATCGCCGTTCACATTGGCGACCCCGGACTGGCCGCGATGATCTTGCCGCGCTCCGGCCTCGGTCACAAGCACGGCATTGTTTTGGGGAATTTGGTCGGCTTGATCGACTCCGATTACCAGGGCCCGTTGATGGTGAGCTGTTGGAATCGGAGTCAGATCCCTTTCACCGTACAGCCCATGGAACGCTTGGCGCAGTTGGTGATCGTGCCGGTGGTTCAGGCAGTGTTCCAACGAGTCGATGAGTTCGACACCTCGGATCGAGGCGAAGGCGGCTTTGGTTCTACGGGCAAGCACTGAGAGTGCTGAGAGCCTTTTGATCAGGCCCGCTCAAAAACTTTCACCCTCTGAGGTTGGCTGAGTCACCACGGCGCGGTCAATCCACTTTCTTTACCGGCCATTCGCCGGCACCGGAACCTTCGACGTGCTCCAATGAAACAGCACGTTACGGTGCGCTGACCTCGAGCCGCAACGGCCCTTCAAACTCTTCGAAATAAAATTTTGCGATGAACAAGCTTTGGATGGCTGCAGCGGCGGTGGCGGTGACAGGGGTTGGTTCAGCTGTCTGGTTTTATGGGCCGGGGAGGGCGATGCAAGGTCAGGCCACGGCCGCAGTCGCAGCCGCTTCGGGAGCCACATCCGCCCTGCCAGCAGCTTCCGGTGCAGCGGCAGCCACGCCACCCGCGCCGCCAGTCAGCGTCACCATGGTGCGTGCTCAGCAGCGCGACTTTGAGGTTCAGCTCGACGCGACGGGCAGCGTCAGCGCGCTCAGCATCGTCGAGTTGCGTCCGCAAGTCAGCAGCGTCATCAAACAGGTTCATATCCGTGAGGGCGATTTTGTGAGGGCAGGGCAGTTGTTGTTCACGCTGGATGTGCGTGCCGATGAAGCCAACGTCGGCAGGGTCAAAGCCCAGCTCGCCAAAGACCAAGCCACCTTGAACGATGCACAGCGCCAACTTTCTCGCAGCCGTGATTTGTTGGCGCAGCAATTTATCTCGCAGAGCGCGGTGGACACCAGCCAAGCCTTGGTCGATGCACAGGCTGCTGTGTTGGTGGCCGACCGCGCTGCCATCAATACAGCCTCCATCGCATTGGGCTACGGTCGCATCACCGCGCCATCAGCAGGTCGCGCAGGTGCGGTCAATGTGTTCGTTGGCAGCTCGGTGCAAGCCAACACCACGCCGCTGGTCACCATCACGCAACTCGACCCGGTGGCCGTGAGTTTCAACCTGCCGCAGCGCAACGTGGGCGACGCGTTGGCCGCGCTGAAGTCTGGCAATGTGCCGGTGACGGCGTTGCTGCCCCAGCAACCCAAGCCGCGCACTGGCAAGCTCCAATTTGTGGACAGCGCGGTAGACGCCAGCTCGGGCACGGTGAAGGTGAAAGCAGTGTTTGACAACAAAGATTCTGCGCTGTGGCCGGGCGCGTTTGTGAATGTGAAGATGGGCGTGCAAATCATCAAAGACGCGGTGGTGATCCCGCAAGCCGCGATTGTGCAAAACGCGCGCGGCCGGGCCGTGTTTGTGGTCGAAGCTGGTGGCAAAGCGGCGCTGCGGCCAATTGAGCTGCTGCAAGCGGCAGGCCTCGAAGCGGTCGTGAGTGGCGTGCGCGCCGGTGAAATAATTGTGCTCGACGGCCGACAAAATGTGCGCCCCGGATCGCAGCTGATTGAACGCGCAGCCGACGGCGGCGGTGCCCGTGGCGGCAAGCCTGCACCTGCTGACAACACACCTGTTGGCAACGCACCTGCTGGCGCTTCTGGTTCCGGCGCGGGCGCGGGTGAGGGTGCGGGTGGTGGCGCAGCGTCTGGTGCAGCGTCTGGCGCAGCCGCTGCGCTAGCGGTACCAGCCGCCGCAGCCGCGGTTGCTGCCGCAACAGTTGCAGCGGCACGCCCATGAACCTGTCCGAGCTCTTCATCCGCCGTCCAGTGATGACGGTGTTGCTCAACCTGGCCGTGGTGGTGGCCGGGGCAATTGCCTACACAAAAATCCCGGTGGCGGCCCTGCCCAGTTACAACACACCCGTCATCAACGTGTCGGCGTCGCTGCCGGGGGCCAGCCCTGAAACCATGGCCACATCGGTGGCCTTGCCGCTTGAAAAACAGTTTCAAACTATTCCGGGTTTGAGCGTCATCAGCTCGGCCAGCACGCTGGGTTCCACCTCGCTCACGCTGGAGTTTGAAGAGAGTCGCAACATCGATGCGGCGGCGGTCGATGTGCAAGCCGCGCTGTTGCGCGCGCAGCGCACGCTGCCCATCGAAATGACGGCACTGCCGTCTTACCGCAAGGTCAATCCGGCCGACTCGCCCGTGTTGTTTCTGGCCATGACCTCGCCGTCGCTGAACCCGTCTGACCTGAATGACTACGCAGAGCATTTGATCCTGCCCACGCTGTCGACGTTGAACGGCGTGGCCCAAGTCAACATCTTCGGTGCCAAGCGTTTTGCAGTGCGCGTGCGCGTGCAGCCCGAGGCGCTGGCGGCTCGCAACATCAGCTTGGACGAACTCAGCGCGGCCTTGAAATCGGCCAATTCCAACTCGCCGGTCGGTACGCTGGAAGGTCCCAAACAAGTCCTCACACTGCAAGCGAACAAGCAATTGCGCAACGCGGCCGAGTTCAGTGAAATCATCGTCAGCAACCGAGGCGGCTCACCGGTGCGCCTGCGCGATGTGGCCACGGTGGAAGACAGCTACGAGACGCTCCGGTCGGCGGCCAACTTTAACGGCGAGAGCTCTATTTCTCTGGGTGTGCTGCGCCAGCCTAACGCCAACACGGTAGAGGTGGTCGATGCTGTCAAAACCAAGCTGGCTGAGTTCCGCACGCAGCTTCCGGGCTCTGTGAAATTGAGTTTGGTAAACGACCGCTCGATGTCGGTGCGTGATGCGCTGCACGACGTCACCTTGACCATGCTGGGCACCATCGTGTTGGTGGTGTTGGTGATTTTTCTGTTCCTGCGGCGATTCGTGGCCACGGTGATCCCCACGCTGTCGCTGCCGGTGTCGTTGATTGGTGCAGTGGCCATGCTGTACGCCCTGGGCTACAGCTTGGACAACATTTCGCTGCTCGGCCTCACGCTGGCTGTGGGCTTGGTGGTGGACGACGCCATCGTGATGCTGGAAAACATCATTCGGCACGTGGAGGCGGGCATCGAGCCATTCCAAGCGGCGCTGCTCGGATCGCGCGAAGTGGGCTTCACCATCATCTCGATTTCAACCTCGCTGGTGGCGGTGTTCATCCCCATCTTTTTCATGCCTGGCGTGATTGGCCTGTTGTTCTTTGAATTTGCGGTCATCGTGTCGCTCGCCATCGTGGCGTCGGCCTTTGTGTCACTCACCTTGGTGCCGATGTTGGCCAGTCGCTTCCTGAGCGACGAGCAACACAAAAAGCCACCCGGAATGGTCGTGCGTTCGTTCGAGCGTGCTTTCAATGCCGTGTTGCGCGGCTACACCCGCACGCTGGACGGCGCATTAAAGCAGCGCATCTCGGTGCTTGTGGTGGCGCTGTTGACGTTTGTCGCCACTGCGTATTTGTTCGTCAACATCCCCAAAGGTTTTTTCCCTGAAGAAGACATCGGCCAAATCAGCGTGTCCACCGAGGCGTCAGAGGACACCTCCTTCGAGGACATGGTGCGTTTGCAGCGCCGAGCGGCCGAGATCTTCAGGGCCGATGAAAACGTGGCGACGGTCAACTCGTTTCACGGCGGCAGCGGCGCGCAAAACACGGGTCGCATGTTCATCAACCTGAAGCCACGTTCACAGCGGCCGCCGATGAAACTGGTGGTTGAAGGCTTGCGCAAAAAACTGCGCGAGGTGGCGGGCATCTCCATTTTCATGCGGCCCGTTCAAAACTTACAGTTGGGCGGTCGGCCCAGCAAGGCGCAGTACCAATACATATTGCAGAGCGTGCAGCCCGATGAGATCAACACCTGGGCGCAACGGCTGCAGGAAAAAATGCGCGCCGATGCCATGTACCGCGACGTCACCAGCGACTCGCAACTGCGCGGCCTGCAAGCCTCACTCAAGATCGACCGCGACCGCGCCAACACCTTGGGCGTGTCGATTGACGGCATCCGGTCAGCCTTGTTCAGCGCCTTCGGTGAACGTCAGGTTTCCACCATCTACACCAACGTAGACAGCTACCAAGTCATCATGGAGTTGGCGGCAGGCGCGCGTCAAGACGAAAGCGCCCTGGGCAATGTGTATGCGCGTTCCAGCACAGGTGCGCTGGTGCCCTTGTCGAGTTTCACCACGGTCGATCGCACGGTCGGGCCTACATCGATCAATCACGTGGGCCAACTGCAAGCGGTGACGGTGTCGTTCAACCTGGCGCCTGGCACAGCGCTGGGTGATGCCACTCGCAAGATTGACGGCATCCGCGAGGAGATACGCATGCCGTCGTCCATCATCACCACCTACGGGGGCGACGCGGCGGTGTTCAAAAACTCGCAGGGTAGCCAGGCCATCCTCATCATTGCGGCGTTGCTGGTGATCTACGTGCTGCTCGGTGTTTTGTACGAGAGCTTCATTCATCCCATCACCATCTTGGCGGGCTTGCCTTCAGCGGCGGTGGGCGCGTTGTTGATGCTGAAGTTCTTTGACCAAGACCTGACGATCATCGCGACCATCGGCATCTTGCTGCTCATCGGCATTGTCAAGAAAAACGCCATCATGATGATTGACTTTGCGCTGGACGCGCAGCGTCACCGCGGCATGAGCGCGGAGGCCGCCATTCGTGAGGCCTGCGTGCTGCGCTTTCGGCCCATCATGATGACCACGCTGGCGGCTTTGATGGGTGCGTTGCCCATCGCCTTGGGCTTGGGCGCGGGTGCGGAACTGCGTCAGCCGTTGGGCTTGGCGGTGGTCGGCGGCTTGGTGTTTTCGCAGGCCATCACGCTGTACATCACGCCGGTCATTTACTTGGCGCTCGACCGCTTCAGCGGGCGCGGGCCGGTGCTGACGCCCGAGGTGGCGACTGAAGCACCAACAGTCAAGATCGTCTGAAACAGCCTTCACCGTTGTGGCGCAGAGCGCTCAGAGGCGCAGAGCCCGCACAGCAACGCAAAGGAAAAGACTCAAAGCTTTTGAATTTCTCAGCGGTTCGTTGCGCCTCTGCGGTGAGGTTTCTGTCGCTCAGTCCATCAATGAATAGAAGTCCCCGGCGCGGGCCCGGCGGTGGAGCCCGACAACACGCTGACGTCGATCTGGTTCAAGCTGCCCGCTTCAATCTCTGAGGCCGTGGCTTCGCGCACATCGCGCACCGTCAAGTCCAGCCGCAGCGCAAAGCCCGCAAGCGCGTGATAGCCGTCGAGCACCACGTGACCGGGGTAAACCTCGGTCACGGTGTAGACCAAATCGGCCGGCATGCCTTGCGTGGCGGCACCTTCCGGCACGCCGTCAAACTGCATGCCGACCTCCATCAGATCCGGCAGCGCGGCGCGTTCTTCAAAAAACACCAAGGCCGAGTCGTAGTCGCCAAAAGCGTGTTCGGGTTCCAAATGCAACTGAGTTTGGAAACCCGCTTCTTTGTCGATGAGCTCGTCCTCGACCTTGGCCAGCAGATCGTCACCGCCATAAAAAAACTCGACCGGCTCGGCCAATTCGTCGATCAAGGTGCCTTGGGTGTCTTCAAGCCGCCAGACCAAGCTGACGACGCAGGGGGATGAAATTTTCATTTCCAAATTATCGTTCAAGCTGTGGTGGACGTAGCCAGTGCGCTGTCTTCGAACGACACAATCCAGCGCATGGATATCACCGTTCCCACCCCCTTGCTAGGTGGCTTGTCGCCGCAAACCTTCATGCGCCGCCATTGGCAAAAAAAGCCGCTGCTGATACGTCAAGCGCTGCCCGGTGTGCAGCCGCCCTTGTCTCGTGCGCAGATGTTTATGACCGCCGAACAAGACGATGTGGACTCGCGCCTGATTGTGAACAAGCACAATAAATGGCTGCTCAAACATGGCCCTTTCACGCGCCGTCAGCTGCCGCCGCTGACCCAGCCCGGCTGGACCTTGCTCGTGCAAGGCGTCGATTTGCAAGCGGCGGCTGCGCACCAACTGTTGTCCAAGTTTCGTTTTGTGCCCGACGCACGCCTGGATGATTTGATGATGTCGTACGCCACCGCCGGCGGTGGCGTGGGGCCACACTTTGATTCTTACGATGTGTTTTTTCTCCAAGTGCAAGGCAAGCGCAAGTGGCGCATCGGCCGCATGCACGACGCTGCGCTGAAACCCAATATGCCGCTGAAAATTTTGGCCAACTTCGAACCTGAAGAAGAGATGACGCTGGACGCTGGCGACATGCTTTATCTGCCGCCGCGTTGGGCACATGACGGCGTCGCTGTAGGGGAGTGCATTACTTGCTCTGTAGGATTCCGTGCGCCTTCTGATCACGAATTGGCGCGCGAGGTTTTGCAGCGTGTGTTGGAGACTGAACTCGATGAGCTTGACGCCACGCTGTACCGCGATCCCAAACAGTTGGCCACTGACACGCCCGCTCGAGTGCCCGAAGCTTTGCAGTTGTTCGCGGCCGGTGCAGTTGCCAAAACTTTGGGCGATGGCGTGGCCTTGGCCAGTTTGTTGGGTGAGTGCTTGACCGAGCCCAAGGCCAATGTTTGGTTTGATGAAGACGCGGCGGTTGTTGCGATGAACGCCGTGCAGCTCGACGCGCGCACTCGCATGATGTACGACGAGCGCCACGTGTTCATCAACGGCGAGTCCTTCCGCGCTGCGGGCCGCGACGCCGCGTTGATGCGCCGCCTTGCTGACACGCGCAGCTTGGACGCAGCAGCCGTGCGGCAACTCAGCAGCGATGCGCGTGCACTTGCTTTGGGCTGGGCCCAGGCAGGGTGGTTGCATTCCGTTTGAAAGGGCAAGCCATGAAAGAGGAAGTCGAAGGTTTCACAGCAGGGCTCTCCACCCAGGGCCGCTTGATTGACTCGCGCAGCGCATTTCACGACGCCGTTCGCGAAGCGTTTGCTGGTTTGGCCGCATCGGCGTGCAATAACGTGGTGATCTGCGACACCGACTTCGCCGATTGGCCTCTCGGCGAAATTAGCGTCGTCGACGCCCTGACGCAGTGGGTGCGACCTCACCGCAAGCTCACGGTCTACGCGGAAAACTATGACGACTTGCTGCGCCGCCATCCGCGTTGGGTAACGTGGCGTCGACAGTTTGCGCACGCGGTCGAATGCCGGGTGGTGGAGCCGTTGGAGCAGGGCAGCATGCCGATGCTTTTCGCAGCTCAAGGAGGCATCACCGTGCGCTTGTTCAATGCGGCGCGTTACCGTGGAACGCTGTCTGTCGAAGCGCGCGACGGGGTTTTGGCGCGGGAGCAGATTGATGCAATTTCACAACGATCTGCTGCAGGCTTCCCTGCGACAACGCTCGGTCTGTAGGTAGGTTCCCTGTGCCAGCCTATACTCGTAGGCTAGGCGAAAACTGCTCGAGCGATTTTCGCCTGTTCGTCGGGGCCTTTGATTTCAGAGTGTTCCCACAATTACCGGTAATTGTTCGACTCTTTGACTTAAGGAATATTCATGAAAAACGCACTCCTGTTGGCCACACTTGTTGCTGCTGTCTCTCTCGCCGCTTGCGGTAAGAAAGAAGAAACCGCTCCTGCTGCTGCTGCTTCAGCGGCTGCCGCGCCAGCTGTGGCTGCTGCCGCTTCGGCCGCTACCGCTGCTGTTGACACCGCTGCCAGCGCCGCCGCTGGTGCCGCCGCTGCGGCTGTGATTGGTGCCGCTTCTGCTGCCGGCGCAACTGGCGATATGGCTGCTAAAACTGCTGATGCTGCCAAAGACGCCGCTGGCAAAGCTGCTGACGCCGCCAAAGACGCCACCAAAGACGCCGTTGGCAAAGCTGCTGACGCTGCCAAAGACGCCGCTGGCAAAGCTGCTGATGCCGCGAAGAAGTAATCAGCTCACGCTGAAATGAAAAAGCCGCCTTCGGGCGGCTTTTTATTTGGACCGCCGTCTTTGAGCGCCACTTTGGGGCCGAAATTCCAGCCCAGGCGGGTTAGACACTGACCTCGATCCAATCAAAACCAGAGGTGGCATCGGCGGCTTGCAACGTCACGCCGAAAGCAGCCGCTGACGCGCTCAAGGCGCTGAGTGCGAGCGCGGGACTGTTGTTCTGCTTGCTCAAATGCGCAGCCACCACGTCGCGCAAGCCGGCGTGCACGCAAGCCGCCAAAATGCGCGCCGAGGTGTCGTTGCTCAGGTGTCCAAGCCGACCGGCAATGCGCCGCTTCAGTGATTCGGGGTAGCGTGAGCCTTGCAGCATTTCGCTGTCGTGATTGCACTCCAAGAGCAACGCGTTGCAGTTTTGCAACCGATCCAGCAAGTGCTCGGTGGCCATGCCCACATCGGTGAGAACGCCCAACCGTTTGTGACCGTCGGTGAAACAAACTTGCAGCGGCTCTTGCGCATCGTGAGGCACGGTGTAGGGCTGCAATTGCAGATTACCGATGTCAATTGGCGCGCCGTCGCGTGCGAACTGGATCAAACCGCCCAGATCAGGTTCGCCCAAGCCGCGCCAGGTTCCGCGACTCATCCACAACGGCACGCCGTGCTTGCGCGCCAGGGTCACCGCACAGCCCACATGGTCTCCATGCTCGTGCGTGATGAACACGGCGCTGAGATCGGCAGGAACCAAATCTTCGCGCAGCAGGCGCGCTTCGAGCTCACGCAGAGAAAAACCACAATCCAGCAGCACTCGCGAGATGCTGGAACCGCTGCGCGCTTCGACCAGCGTGGCATTGCCGCTGCTGCCACTGCCCAGGCTGCGAAATCGCATCATTTCAGTTCACTTCACCCGAACTTCGCGCTAACTTCACCCGGCACCGACCCTCGCAGAGCACTTACTTCAAATCTTCCAGCAACAAGGTGACGATGCGTTTGCCGACGTCACCCGTCTCGGATGTGCCCTGGTCGTTTTGCACAGCAACCACGCTGCGATCGCCTTCGGCCTTCACGTTGACGCGGTAACGCGCTGGCGGCACGGGCGGCTTGTCACGGCCAAAACTGAAGAGCTTGCGGAAGAACGATGGTTCCTCTTTGCTTGCGGTCGAGGCGTCGATGTAGCGCACGAAGTACAGGCCTTGACTGCGGTCGCGGTCTTCTACGGTGAAGCCACTGCGGTCCAACGCAATGCCCACGCGACGCCAGGCGCGGTCAAAGCCGTCGTCCACTTGCAAGGTGGCAGCGCGACCGTCGAGCAAACGTGCTTTTGCGGACAAGGCGGCTCCAACGGCCGTGCCAGCCACGGCCGTTTTCGCCGCTTCGGTTTGGCTGCCGAGCTTGACCATCAAGCGCTGCAAAAACTCGCCTTCGAGCTGGGTGTCGGTGGGGCGAGACTGCCAGGCGGTTGAGTCTTTCAACGCCGAGTTGTAGACCTCCTGCATGCCGCGGTGGCTGATGTAGATCTCGCTGCCGCCGCTCACGCGCTCCACGCGCGTGCGGAACTTGTCGCGCTCGCCGGTGGAGTAAAGCGGGTCGATCAAGCGGCCCAAGGTGTTGCGTATGAAGTCTTGCGGCAACTTGGCGCGGTTCTCAGCCCAGTCGGTCTCCATCACACCGGCGGCGGCGTCATCGGCCACCAAAGCCAAACCACGTTCTTTCCAAAACGCTTGCAGTTGCGGCCACAGCACTTCGGGCGTTTGCTTCACTGCAATCCAACGCTCGCTGCCCAAACGCTCCATGCGAACGTCAGGGTTGTTGATGACCGCTGCTGCCACTACTGCGGGTACTGCTGCCGCGCCGGATTGGAAGGTGGCCGCGCTGACGGTGGTGCCAGGCTGTTGGTAGCGCGTGTCGCGTGCCAACTGCGTCAGATCGGGCGGCACGTCCAAACCCGCGGTCTTGGCGGTGGCCGAGCGATAGTCGATCTTGTCGCCGCCCATGAAGTTTTCTATCGAGGCACAGGCGCTGAGCGACAAGGCCACGCCAACAACAGCGACGCGCAGGGCTGTGGGTGCAAAAACAGAGCGAGCAATTTCATCAACAAAAGCAGGCGAATTCACGTGAGACATCTCCGAAGAAAACATGGTGTCGGGCGCCAATCGAGCCGCCGAGAAATATGAACCGAGAAATATGAAAAATGACGGTGCAGCAAAAACCAGCGCTCGGTTTACAGCAGACCTGCTTCGCGCATGGATTGTTCGACCACTGTTTGACCCGAGGCAGTCAACGGTGTGATGGGCAGCCGCAACGCGGAACCGCACAAACCCATTTTCGCCATGGCCCATTTGGTGGGCGCGGGGCTGGGTTCAACGAACAAGTTTTTGTGCAAGGGCAGCAATTTCATGTGAATGGCTTTGGCTTCGCGTACGCGGCCTTCCAGCGCTGCCATGCACAAGTCGTGCATGGCCTTGGGCGCGACGTTGGCCGTCACACTCACGTTGCCGTGGCCACCCAGAAGCATCATCGCGATGGCGGTCGGGTCGTCACCGGAGTAAATGCTGAAGCCCGCTGGTGCTTGTCTGATGAGCCAGCACGCACGCTCAATGTCGCCTGAAGCTTCTTTCATGCCCACAATGTTCGGCAGCTGCGCCAAACGCAGCGTGGTTTCGACCGACATGTCCGCCACCGTGCGGCCCGGCACGTTGTAAAGCACCATGTGGATGTCGACCGCCTCGCTGATGGCCTTGAAGTGTTGGTAGATGCCTTCTTGCGAGGGCTTGTTGTAGTAGGGCACCACAGACAACGTGCAGTCGGCACCAATTTTTTTGGCGTAGCGCGAATGCTCAATCGCTTCTGCAGTGGAATTGGCACCCGTGCCTGCCATCACCGGGATGCGACCAGCCGCATGTTCTACAGACACGCGAAGAATTTCCCAATGTTCTTGCACCGAGACCGTGGGCGACTCGCCTGTCGTGCCGACCACGCCGATGCAATCGGTG
>JANPNT010000429.1:0-11037 GCA_031427655.1 Burkholderiales bacterium | reverse complement strand
TGCGCCCAGGCGCTTGGCGAGTTGGTTAAGTTGCAGTTGCAGCGGTGTGGGCACCTCAACCGTGGCGGCCAGTTCACTCGACAGCCGGCCCATCTCAGTGTGCGAGCCGGTGGCGGTAACCAGCAGCTCAGCGCGCCCCCGCGTCAGCAGCGTGTTCATGTAGGCCATGTTGCTGCGGTCACCGAGTGGCGCGTCGGGGTTCACCGCAAGCGCAGCCTGTTTGGCGGAAGGCTGAGATTCGCCGGTGAGCGCCGACTCATCAACTTCCAAGCCCGCCGCCATCACCAGCCGACCGTCGGCGCACACGCTGTCGCCCGCCTCCAACAGCAGCACATCGCCGGGAACCAGGGCCTCGCTGTTGATCTTCTGAACGCTGCCGTCTCGCCGCACCGTGGCGCTGACAGGCAGCATGGACTTCAAAGCGTCCAGGCTGCGTTCAGCGCGGTACTCCTGATAAAAACCCACCACGGCGTTGATCACGACCACCGCCAAAATCACCGCCGCATCTTTGACACTGCCCACCGACGCGGCCAACAACGCGGCACCGATCAGAATCAAATTCATAACGCCCTTGAACTGCGCCAGCAGCACGGTCCAAGGCGAGCGGGGCCGCACCACGGGCAAGGCATTCGGGCCCCATGCAGCCAATTGTTCGGCCACTTGCTGGCTGTTCAAACCCACTTCAGGGCGCACATTCAACGCCAAGGCCACCTCATCGGCGGGGGCGCTGTGGGCTGAAGTGGGCAGGGCTGCGTTCTTTGTCAATCGGATCTCGGAGGGTGCGATGAAATTCTTACGAAGCTCCTCCGGCTTGGACGGCGGGATAGTCGGTGTAGCCCTTCGCGCCCGGCACGTAAAACGTGGCCATGTCGGGGGCGTTGAGCGGCATGCTTAGCCGCATCCGTTCTACCAAGTCGGGGTTGGCCAAAAACGGACGGCCGAAGGCGACCAGGTCGCCGCGCTGCTCTGTCAGGGCCAGCTCCGCGGTGGCACGGTCAAAGCCCCCGGAAAGAATGAACAAGCCGTCAAAGGCAGCGCGCAGCTTCAACTTGAAGGCGGCCGGCACCGGCGGCGAACCCATGGACGAGTGATCGACCAAGTGGATGTAAAGCAAGCCCAGCTCGGACAGTGAGGCGGCCAACGCCAAGTACTGCGCCTCCACTTCAGGGAACGCGCCGGTGCCGTTGAACACGCCGTAGGGCGACAGCCGAATGCCGACCCGGTCCTTGCCGATGGCGACCACCGTGGCGCGGGCGATCTCCAACGCCAGCCGGTTGCGACCCTCGATGCTGCCGCTGTATCCGTCGCTGCGCGTGTTGATGAGCGGGTTCAAAAATTGCTCGGTCAAGTAGCCGTTGGCACCGTGAATTTCGACGCCGTCGAAGCCCGCCTCGATCGCGAGCGTCGCGGCGGTGGCGTGCTCCTTCACGGCCTGCGCGATGTCAACCTCGGTCATGGCGCGCGGTGCGCTGTGCGGCTGCATGCCGTGTGCGTCGGTGTACATCTCACCGGGGCACACCACGGCGCTCGAACTCAACACTTCGGCACCGGCGGGCATGTTGGCCACATGCGCCACCCGGCCACAGTGCATGAACTGCACCCATATTTTTCCACCGCGCGCGTGAACTGCCTGCGTCGTGGCCTTCCAGGCGGCTGCCTGCACAGCGTCGTACAGCCCAGGAATGCGCGGGTAGCCCAAACCGTTGGGGCTGGGCGAGGTGCCCTCGGTGATGATCAAACCCGCTGTCGCACGCTGCCCGTAGTAGGTCGCCATCAGCGCATTCGGCGTGTGCTCAGGCGTGGCGCGGCTGCGTGTCATCGGGGCCATCACCGTGCGGTTGGCAAGGTTCAGGGATCGGGCGGAAAAGGTGTCGAAAAGCATCGGTTCAGTCCTTGAAAGATGAGGAGCCGTCGCAAGCCAGTCAAGTGATGGCGCGACACGGGCCGCACACAGCAGCGTGCGCGCGGCGCTCGCTCAAGTCTGTTCGATGCACCACATAGCGGCCCTGTGCGCAAGCGCACCGATGCGCTTCGACTTTCATGCCACCGTACGCCTACTTGGTCTTTGGCACCGTGCCGCTCACGCTGGCACAGTCGGGCATGTTCATGCGCATTTGCATGTGCATGTGCATGGCGATGGGCAGCGAGGTGCGGTGGTTCAGTGAGCTGCGCAAGGCGATCAGCCGCGCCTTTCGATAAACAAGCGCGGGCGCACTTTAGAGCTTGAGCGTGCGCAGTCGCAGCGCGTTGGCGATGACCGACAGCGAACTCAAACTCATGGCCACCGCCGCCAGCATCGGGCTCAACAAAATACCGAAAGATGGGTACAGCAAGCCTGCCGCAATCGGCACGCCAATCAAGTTGTAGATGAACGCGAAAAACAGCCCGCGCTTGATGTTGCTCAGCGTGGCTTCGCTCAAACGGCGAGCGCGCGCGATGCCGCCTAGGTCGCCTTTGATGAGGGTGACGCCTGCGCTTTGCAGGGCCACGTCGGCCCCGGTTCCCATGGCAATGCCGACTTCGGCTTGCGCCAGCGCGGGGGCGTCGTTCACGCCGTCACCGGCCATGGCCACCACACGGCCTTCGGCTTGCAGGCGCTTGATGTGAGCGGCCTTTTGGTCGGGCAGCACGCCCGCGATGATGTCGTCACCTTTGAAGCCCAGCGATTGGCCCACGGCATCGGCGGTGGTCTTGGCATCTCCCGTCAGCATGACCAGGCGCAAGCCTTCTTTGCGCAGTGCTTCCAAAGCCTGCACAGCATTGGCTTTCACGGTGTCGGCCACACCGACAAGGCCCGCTACCTTGCCGTCTTGCACCACGAACATGACGGTTTGACCCGCCTGGCGCATGGCCTCAGCGCGCGCTGCAAAGTCGTTCAGTGGCACGTTCAAATCGGCCAACAGCGCGGCGTTTCCCAAAGCCACCTGGCGGCCGTCGATCACGCCAGTCACGCCCTTGCCGGTGACGGCCACAAAGTCGGCCGCCTTCAGCAACGCCAGTTTGCGCGCCGCAGTGCCTTCGACGATGGCGGCCGCCAGCGGATGCTCACTGCCCTGCTCCAAGCTGGCGGCCAAGGTGACCAGCGCGTTCTCCTCAAAGCCTTCAGCCGCCTCCACCGTCACCAGCTTGGGCTTGCCTTCGGTGAGCGTGCCGGTCTTGTCAACCACCAAGGTGTCTACCTTGCGAAGCAGCTCAATGGCTTCCGCATTTCTGAAAAGCACACCCGCGCTGGCGGCTTTGCCGGTGGCCACCATGATGGACATCGGCGTGGCCAGACCCCGCGCGCAGGGGCAGGCAATGATGAGCACCGCGACTGCGTTGACGACAGCATGAGCCATACGCGGCTCGGGGCCCACCCACCCCCAAACCGCAAAGGTCAACAAGGCGATGGCGATGACGGCGGGCACAAAGTAGGCGGCCACCTGATCGGCCAGTTTTTGGATGGGCGCGCGGCTGCGCTGCGCGTCACCGAACATCCGCACAATTTGCGCCAACAAGGTGCCCGCGCCCACCCGGTCAGCACGCATCAACATCGAGGAGGTGCTGTTCACGGTGGCCCCGATCAGCGCAGCGCCGGGCTGCTTTTCCACTGGCATCGATTCGCCGGTGACCATCGATTCATCCACCGCGCTGCTGCCTTCCAGCACCACGCCGTCGATGGGCACTTTTTCACCGGGGCGCACGCGCAGGCGGTCGCCCACCACCAAGGCGTCGAGCGGCACGTCGGTCTCGGTGCCGTCGGCCGCCACGCGGCGCGCAGTTTTGGGTGCCAAGTGCAGCAAAGCTTTAATGGTCGCATTGGTTTGGCCGCGCGCGCTCAGCTCCAACACTTGCCCTAACAACACCAACACCGCGATCACCGCAGCCGCTTCGAAGTACACCGCCACCACGCCGTCTGCGTCTCTCAAAGTTGGCGGAAAAATCTGCGGGAACACCATGGCGATCACGCTGTAGCCATACGCCACACCAATGCCCAAGCCAAACAAGGTGAACATGTTCAAGTGCCCGCTGATCACCGATTGCCACGCGCGCACTAAGAACGGCCACGCACCCCACACCACCACGGGAGTGGCAAGCGCAAACTCAAGCGAAGATTGCGCTCGCGACCCCAGTGCCGCGTGAAGCGGCATGCCCGGCAGCATGCCCGGCAGCATGTCGGACATGGCGACCAGGAACACGGCCACCGACGGGCCCACGCACCCATAGAACCGGCGCTTCATGTCCACCAGCTCTGCGTTAGGTTCGTCGTCGATGGTGGCCACGCGCAGTTCCAAAGCCATGCCGCAAATCGGGCAGGCACCCGGCGCGCTGCGAATGATTTGCGCGTGCATCGGGCACACGTATTGCGCAGCGGTGCTGCTGCTTGCCGCAGATGGACTCAGTGGTTGAAGCGCTGCTGGGGTGGTGCTCATGGTGTGGCTCCGTGGTGGGTGGCTGCGGGGCGTCAACAACTTGCAGTCACTGGCGCTCTGTGCGCTGCACGCAGCCCAACGGTCTGTGCGGCGCAGTACGCAGGCGCTTCTTCTGTGCGCAGGCTCCTGGCGGTCTTCTGTTGGCTAGCGCACCGACAGGCAAAGCAACGACGCCTAACTTTCGAGCACGTTGTCACCGCACCGATTCTCAAAGAGAGACACCCACCATGCCCCAAACCGCTTCGGTCAATCGCCGCCTCGTTCTGGCGTCACGCCCCAGCGGCGCACCCACCGCTGAGCACTTCCGCATGGAAATGGCCGACGTTCCCCAACCCGGCAGCGGGCAGGTGCTGCTGCGCACGCTGTACTTGTCGCTGGACCCTTACATGCGCGGACGAATGAACAGCGGGGCGTCTTACGCCGCGCCAGTGGGCATTGGCGACGTGATGGTGGGCGGCACGGTGTCACGGGTGGAAGCGTCGCAAAACAGCGACTTCAAAGTCGGTCAACTGTTACTGGGCTACACCGGTTGGCAGGATTACGCGGTGTCCGACGGCAAGGGCTTGACGGCCATTTCGATGGAAGAACGTCAGCCCTCGCGCGCGCTCGGCGTGCTCGGCATGCCGGGCTTCACTGCCTACATGGGCCTGCTCGACATCGGCAAGCCGGTCGCGGGTGAAACGGTGGTGGTGGCGGCCGCCAGCGGCCCGGTAGGCTCAGTCGTGGGCCAGATCGCCAAGTTGATGGGCTGCACCGTAATTGGCATTGCGGGTGGGCGCGACAAATGCGATTACGTCACGCGTGAACTGGGCTTTGACTTTTGTGTCGACCACCGCGCCGATGACTTGCCCGGCCACCTGAAAGCCGCCTGCCTCAAAGGCATCGACGTGTATTTTGAGAACGTCGGCGGTGCGGTGTTTGACGCGGTATTGCCGCTGCTTAACGCCAAAGCCCGCGTGCCGGTGTGCGGTCTGGTGGCGCTCTATAACCTGGACGTCAACGCCACCGAATTGCCACCCGGCCCCGACCGGCTGGGCCTGCTGATGGGCACCTTGCTCAGCAAGCGCATCAAGATGCAAGGCTTCATCGTGTTCGACGACTACGGGCCGCGGTGGGGCGAGTTTGCCGACGCGATGGGCACCTGGGTGCTGGACGGCAAGGTGAAGGTTCGCGAGGACATCGTCTTCGGTTTAGAGAACGCACCCGAAGCTTTCATCGGCCTGCTGCAAGGCCGCAATTTCGGCAAGCTGGTGATTCAACTGGCCCACGAATGAGTGCGATCGCGCCCTTCAACGCACCTGTCGCATCCAGCGCGCACGCCGATGCGGCGCTTCGCATCCTGAAGCGGCTGTTTCGCGGCTTTGGCGGTGGGGCCGAGTTGCGGTTGTGGAACGACAGCTCTCACAGAGTGGGCGTGTGTGCGGGACCGGGGCCACCCGCGTTCACGCTGGTGTTGCGTGACCCGATGCTGCTGCGCCGTTTGGTGACTCAAGGCGGCCCGGTTCTGCTGGCCG
Organism: Burkholderiales bacterium; assembly: GCA_031427655.1. Taxonomy (GTDB): domain Bacteria; phylum Pseudomonadota; class Gammaproteobacteria; order Burkholderiales; family Burkholderiaceae_C; genus JANYJJ01. The sequence continues at coordinate 5,111 of JANPNT010000429.1, read as the reverse complement.
ACGCCTACTTTCGCGGCCAGATCGATGTTGAAGGCGACTTGTACAGCGCGCTGGCGTTGAAGGGCCACTTTGAAGGCCTCTCGCTGCCGTGGCGCGACAAGTTGGCGATGCTGTTCGACGCGTGGCGCTTGCCTCGCCACGTTGAACTTGCTCACGCTGACACTTTGCTGAACCGAATGTCGCAGCGCTTTTCCAGGCAACACACGCACCGCTCGGACGCCCAGGCCATCGCCTTTCACTACGACGTGTCCAACGCCTTCTACGCGCTGTGGCTGGACGCTGAACGGGTTTACTCCTGCGCCTATTTCAAGACGCCTGACGACACGCTGGATGAGGCGCAGCGAAACAAGCTGGAGCACATTTGCCGAAAGCTGCGTCTGCGGCGCGGCGAGCACCTGCTCGACATCGGCTGCGGATGGGGCGCGCTGGTGTGTTGGGCCGCGAAGCACCACGGCGTGCGCGCCCACGGCATCACGCTGAGCCAGGCGCAACACGACTTTGCGCAGCAACGCATTACCGACGAGGGCTTGCAAGGGCAAGTCAGCGTCGAGTTGCGCGACTACCGCGACCTGCAGGGCACAGCGCAGTACGACAAAGTGTCCAGCGTCGGCATGTTCGAGCACGTGGGTCTGGCCAACATGCCGACTTACCTGACGGCAGTGCAGCGCGTGCTGCGCCCCGGCGGTTTGTTTTTGAACCACGGCATCACACACGATGAAGAAGGCTGGAACCGCACGGTGGCGACCGAATTCATCAACCGTTATGTGTTTCCCGACGGTGAATTTGACTGCGTCAGCAACATCCAGCTCGGCATGGAACGAGCGGGTTTTGAGATTCAAGATGTCGAGGCACTGCGACGCCACTACGCGCTGACCTTGCGGCATTGGGTGCAGCGCCTGGAGGCCCACCGCGAGGCCGCGCTGCGCGAAGTCGACGAACCGACCTACCGCGTGTGGCGTCTTTACATGGCCGCGTGTGCCTTGGAATTTGAAGCGGGCGGCACCGGCATTTATCAAATACTGGCGTCACGCCGCGGCAAGGAAACATCGCTGCCGCTGACGCGTCAAGACTTGTATGCGCCGGTTGACTGACCGGCTTCATCGATTCGGCCAGTCCTGAAAAACCTACGAAGGCGCAGGCGCTGGGTTCATGTTGTCGTACTTCACAAATGTTTTGCGGGCCAACGCCACGAGCTGGTTGACGCTGGGGTGATCGACCACCTCGTAGCCCACGATGTGCGCAACCGTGTGCGGCCGGTGCTTTTCGACATAACGACGAAAGTCGGCCAGCGCGGTGTGTGAGCCCGTTACCAACACCTCGGCAATGTCGTCAAGTGCTGCGCACACTTCGGCAAAAAACTCGTGCTCTGAACGCACCGAGCTGCCATGTTGCGCAGTGTGGTGAGTGTGTGCATGCAGCTTTTCAGCGACCACATGTTCGGCATCGAACTGCAGCACTTGGGCAGATTGATGGTCGGTCCAGACCACGGCGTGAAACAGTGTCATGTCATAGGCTTTCTAGATGAGTTTGAAAAAACGATCACGCGGCAGGGCTGCAAGGACCGAGTGCGTTTGAACCACGCCCGCATTCAAAAAGGAACCAAGTGCGGCGCTCGGTTTCGTCTGTCCACACTTGAATGAGACAGGCCGTGGCGATGTCGCGTTTGCTCTTGCACAGCGCATGGGCTTCACGCAAGTGGCTGGCCATGGCCTTGTTGTCTTCACAAAGCTCGCACAACATTTCTGACGGCTGTACGTAAGCGGCGTCGTTGTCAAAAATACGCTGGTGGCGCGCCACGTCACCGATAGACCGCAGCGTGAAGGCACCGAGCTTGCGAACGCGCTCGGCGATGGTTCCGGTCATGGCGTCCAACTGCTGCGCTTGCTCGGACAGCATGTCGCGGAATTCGCCGAAGTGCGGGCCACTCGCGTGCCACAAAAAATTGCGTGTTTTGAAATGCAGGGCAAACACATCGGCCAACAGGCAGTTCATGGCAGCGGCAATGGGCGCGGTGGACTGCGCGCTGAGGTCAGACGGCGTGCGCAACAACGCCTTGCTCTGAGATTTCATGCGAGCGGTCCGCTGCTCGGCGTAAGTGGTCATGGCACGCTTTCATCGTTGGTGGCGTCGTTGGCAAGTTTGCGAACCAACCAAGCCCGTGCTGAATCGTAAAAACCGTGATGCGGGTTGTCTGTGCGCCAGCACACCGTTCTTGTGGCACGCAAGGTTCGCGCGAACCAGAGTTGCGCCATTTGACGAAGATCAACTGCCGCTCACGTCTCACACCGTTCAATCAAACATTGCGGCGCAGCACCCAAGCTTGCGCCCGTCACATCGAGCAAAACATGGCCACCGTGAAACCAGAATCTCTTGCGCTGCAACGCCTTTTCCATTGGGAACGCACCACACCCGACCGCGTTGCGCTGAGCCAACCGATGGGCGATGGCAAGGTGCGCGACTTCACTTGGGCGCAAGTGGGCAACGAGGTGCGGCGCATGGCGGCGCACTTGGAATCGCAAGGCTGGGAGCGCGGCTCCAAGGTGGCGATCTTGTCGAAGAACTGCGCTTGGTGGTTGATGAGCGACCTGGCCATTTGGATGGCAGGTTATGTCTCGGTGGCGCTCTACCCGACGCTGGCATCCAGCACCGTGGCGCAAATCCTCAAGCACAGCGACGCGCGCGCCTGCTTCATCGGCAAGCTCGACGGCTGGGACAGCATGCGCCCTGGCGTGCCACTTGACTTGCCTTGCATCAGCTACCCGCTGTCGCCACCTGACGCCACCGCGCGCTTCGAGGGCTGGGACACCCTCTGCGCCCGAACCTCACCGCTTCAATCGGCCCATGAAGGCGCACTGCTTCGCGACGCCGATGAGCTGGCCGCGCTGATCTACACCTCGGGCACCACCGGTGCGCCCAAAGGCGTGATGCACAGCTTCGGCAACTTTGCCTGGGCCATGGAGACGGCGCAAAAACGCGTGCCCATGGGCAACGAAGACCGCATGCTGTCTTACCTGCCGCTGGCCCATGTGGTGGAGCGCGTGCTGGTCGAACACGGCTGGTTGCGCAGCGGCTTTCGGGTGTACTTTGCCGACTCGCTCACCACCTTCGCCGCCGACATGCAGCGCGCCCGGCCAACCATCTTTTTCTCGGTGCCGCGCTTGTGGGTGAAGTTTCAACAAGGCGTGCACCAAAAGCTGCCGCAGCAGCGCCTTAACTTGCTGCTCTCGATTCCTGTGCTGGGCACGCTGCTTCGGCGCAAACTGCTGAAGGCCTTGGGGCTGGACCAATGCCGCTTCGCTGCCGGGGGTGCCGCGCCCATGCCCATGGCGCTGCTGTCGTGGTACCGCCAGCTTGGTCTGCCCATCAATGAAGGCTACGGCATGAGCGAGAACCTGGCGGTGTCGCACCTCACCTTGGCCGGCCAAAACCAAGAAGGCTCGGTCGGCCCGCCTTACCCCGGTGTGCAAGCACGCATCGACGAGCAAACCGGTGAAATTCAAACCCTCAGCGGCGCGCAGATGTTGGGTTACTACAAAGAACCTGCACTGAGCCAAGCCGCGCTCACCGACGACGGCTGGCTGCGCACCGGCGACAAAGGCCAAGTCGATGCGCGCGGCAATTTGCACATCACCGGGCGCATCAAAGATTTGTTCAAAACCAGCAAAGGCAAGTACGTGGCACCGGCCCCCATCGAAGACAAGCTGGGTTTGCACCCAGCAGTAGAAGCCTGCATCGTGACAGGTGCCAACTTGGGCCAGCCGCTGGGCATGGTGATGTTGAACGAACACGCGATGCAAGACGCGGGCAACGCCACAGCACGGGGCGAGTTAGAGCTCTCGCTGAAGGCGCATTTGCTGAACGTGAATGCGGGCCTCGACCCGCATGAACAACTGGCTTGCCTGATCGTGGTGACCAACCCGTGGACCGTGGACAACGACATCGTCACGCCCACTTTCAAGGTCAAGCGCAACCGCATTGAAGAGATATACGCCGAGCAGTTTGAAGGCTGGGAAGCGTCCGGGCGCAAGGTGATTTGGCAAAGCGATTTGGCAACTCGCTGATTTGGCAAAGCGATTTGGCAACTCGCTGATTTGGCAAAGCGATCTGACAATTCGTTGATTCGGCAAAGCGATTTGACAACTCGCTGATTCGGTAAAGCTACGGCTTTTTCAGCGTCCACACCGTCGGCTCGCCCGGCCCCAGCGCACCGTCCGAGCGCGCCGACAAATAGGCATACAGGTCCAGCACATGCGGGCTCACCGACGGGTCGGCTCCCCAAGCGGGCATCAGCACCTGGCCGCGCGCGCTGCGTTGTCGCCGCATGATGTCTTCGATCCTCGATTCGCGCGTGGCGGTGGCGTCGCTGGCATCCACGTCAGGCAGCACGATGCGGTAGCTCGTCAAAATCTTGGTGGCAAAGCCGCGCGGCGTGAGCGTCTTCACGCGCTCCAACAAGTTGGGTGCCAAGTCAGTTCCCACACCGCCCACGCCATGACAGCCATAGCAGGTGGTGTGAAACAAGCGCCAACCGGTGTAGGTGCCAGGGTCAACTTTGCCGTCCACCACTCGGTAGTCGCCGGGCATTGGCTCATCGCTGGGCTGGGCGGCGCTGGGCTGGGCGGCGTTGGGCAGGGCGGCCAGCAGCAAGGCAGTCAATGCGCCGCAGCGCGCCGTGCTGCGAGCCATCTGAAACCAAGTTGATGTGCGTGTTTTTTGCATGGTGGTGATCCAGATCGATACAGCGCGTCACTTCGAGGGCGCGCCGCAAAGATTGATGGTGACGGTGCACCCACCTACTCCGCTTGACGTGCATCAAGTGCGTGCGTTTAACGCAACCTTTTACCGGCAGCGCGCGCTTGGCTCAACGTGGCAAGCCATGCACCTTTTGTCCGCCCGCTTGGCGGTTGTGACCCAATCAAGCGGTACTTTTTTGCAGCCGGGAGGACAGTTTTCGGTGTTGTGCACAGACGGCTCGGCGGCCATGGCTACGGCGGCAAACGAACCGCGCGTGCAGCACGAGGCGGTGAACCTGAGCATCAGTGAGCGCGTGCACATCCAGAACGCCAACGTGTGTCACGGCAGGCTCAAGGTCTGGCTCGCTCGGTTCAAGG
>JANPNT010000428.1:0-3562 GCA_031427655.1 Burkholderiales bacterium | reverse complement strand
GTGCTGAGCATCTGCACAAAGGTCATGAGCTCGAATTTGTCCGAGCTGTTTCCGAACCTCCACTCACGCGCTCGTTGGTCCAAAACGCGGGCTCCAAATACTCCAAGCGTGCCGTCTTTTGCGCGCTTCGGTCGGCCCCCTCTCCTAAACGGAGAGGGTCGGGGAGAGGTGAAAACGCGGACGTAAATCCCGTCGCGTTCACAGCGCAACCTCCTCACATCAACAAGTGTTCCCCCGCGTTGTCCCCACCCAAGATCACATAGTTGACCTTGAGGATGTCGAACAAATGTGTGCCACCGGCGTAGCTGATGGAGCTTTGAACGTCTTCGCGCATTTCGCGCAGGGTGTCGGCGAGCTTGCCTTTGATGGGTTCCAAAATTCGCTTGCCTTCAACGTGTTTGTACTCACCCTTGTTGAAGTCGCTGGCGCTGCCGTAGTACTCCTTGAACAGGCGACCGTCGACTTCGACCGTCTTGCCCGGTGACTCTTCGTGGCCTGCAAACAGTGAGCCGATCATCACCATCGACGCGCCAAAGCGCACGCTCTTGGCAATGTCGCCGTGGTCGCGGATGCCGCCGTCGGCAATGATGGGTTTGGTGGCCACGCGGGCACACCATTTCAAGGCGCTGAGCTGCCAGCCGCCGGTGCCAAAACCGGTCTTCAGTTTGGTGATGCAGACCTTGCCTGGCCCCACGCCCACCTTGGTGGCGTCAGCGCCCCAATTTTCCAAATCGATCACCGCTTCGGGTGTGGCCACGTTGCCTGCAATCACGAACGTGTTCGGCATTTTTTGCTTGATGTGCTCGATCATTTTTCGCACGCTCTCAGCATGGCCGTGGGCGATGTCAATGGTGATGTAGTCGGCGCCCACGCCGCTGGCGGCCAAGCGGTCGATCACCTCGTAGTCGGGTTGCTTGACGCCGGAGCTAATGGAAACAAACAGGCCTCTCTCGCGCATGCGCGTGGCGTAGGCGACGTTGTCGATGTCGAAGCGGTGCATCACGTAAAAGTGGCCGTTGGTGGCCAGCCATTCGCTGATGGGTTCGTCCAACACGGTTTTCATGTTGGCGGGCACCACCGGCAAATTGAAGCGGCGACCGCCAAACTCGACCGACGCATCGCACTCGCTGCGGCTTTCGACGCGGCACTTGCGCGGCAACAGCAAGACGTTGTCGTAATCAAAAATTTCCATGGTTCAAGGCTCCTGGCTCAAGTTGCGATTTTGCATGCCGAGCTGGCGGCCGAACATCAAGAGAAAACAAAGTCAGGGCACTTACCCGGCGCTCCGATGAAAGACGAACCGACTCCTAAAATGTGCCAATGACCCTGAACACTGACGAGAAGCATTCCGTCCCCAGCGCCGCGTCTGCACCCGCACCCGCGCCTGCACCCGCGCCTGCACCTGCGTCCAGCTTGCTGCACAACCTCAACGACGAGCAGTTGGCCGCAGTCACCTTGCCCGCCCGCCCCGCGTTGATCTTGGCCGGAGCCGGCTCGGGCAAAACCCGCGTACTGACGACGCGCATTGCATGGCTGATTCAAACCGGCCAGTTGTCGCCCGGCGGCGTGATGGCGGTGACCTTCACCAACAAGGCCGCCAAGGAAATGTTGCTGCGCCTGAGCACGCTGTTGCCCATTCCCGTGCGCGGCATGTGGGTGGGCACTTTTCACGGGCTGTGCAACCGGTTTTTGCGGGCGCACTGGAAGCTGGCCGCGCTGCCGCAGGGCTTTCAGATTTTGGACACTGCCGATCAGTTGTCAGCCGTCAAGCGCATCGTCAAAGCCATGAAGCTGGACGAAGAACGCTTTGTGCCGAAGAAGGTGAGCTGGTTTATTTCAGGCTCGAAAGACGGTGGCCAGCGCCCCAATGACATCAGCGTGACCGACGAGCAAACCCGCGTGCTGGTGGAGATTTACCAAGCCTACGAAGACCAATGCCAGCGCGAAGGCGTGGTCGATTTTGCCGAGCTGATGCTGCGCACCTACGAGCTGATGCGCGACAACACCTCGCTGCGCGAACACTACCAACGCCGTTTTCGCCATGTGCTGGTCGATGAATTTCAAGACACCAACAAGCTGCAATACGCCTGGCTGAAAATGTTTGCCGGCCCCGACAGTGCGGTGATGGCGGTGGGCGACGACGACCAAAGCATCTACGCCTTTCGCGGTGCGCAGGTCGGCAACATGGCCCAGTTTGAGCGCGAATACCGGGTTGAAAACGTCATCAAGCTCGAGCGCAATTACCGCAGCTTCGGCAACATTTTGGACACCGCCAACGAGCTGATCTCGCGCAACTCGCGCCGCTTGGGCAAAAACCTGCGCACCGAAGCCGGGCCCGGCGAACCGGTCCGCGTTTTTGAGGCCACCAGCGATTACGCCGAGGCGCAGTGGTTTGTAGAAGAAGCCCAGCAACTGCACCGTGACGGCACGGCGCGCATGAACATTGCGCTGCTTTACCGCAGCAATGCGCAAAGCCGCGTGATGGAAAGTGCGCTGTTCAACGCCGGTATTCCTTACAAGGTCTACGGCGGGCTGCGCTTTTTTGAGCGCGCTGAGGTGAAGCACGCGCTGAGCTATTTGCGCCTGATTGAGAACCCCAACGACGACACCAGTTTTTTGCGCGTGGTGAATTTCCCCACCCGCGGCATCGGTGCGCGCACGATTGAAATGCTGCAAGACGCGGCGCGCCAAAGCGGTCGCAGCCTGGTGCAAAGCGTGGGCGCCGTGGCGGGCAAGGGCGGCAACAACGTGCAAGCTTTTGTGGCATTGATTGACGCGATGCGCGACGCCACACGCGGCCTGACGCTGCGCGAAATCATTGAGCACATGCTCGAAGCGTCTGGCTTGGTCGACTTTTACAAAACCGACAAAGAAGGCCAAGACCGCCTGGAAAACTTGGCCGAATTGGTCAACGCCGCCGAAGCCTTCGTCACGCAAGAAGGCTTTGGCAAAGACGCGGTGGCGCTGCCGGTGGACGAGCACGGCGCAGAGGCGGGGCGAGCTGAATTCAACACACCGGACGCCGAAATTGCATCGGGTCAGATCGCCCCGACCTTCCCCGACTTGGCCCCCGACGCCGAGACCGGCGAAATCATGTCGCCGCTGGCCGCCTTCCTCACCCACGCATCGCTGGAAGCCGGTGACAACCAAGCCAAAACCGGGCAAGACGCCATCCAACTGATGACCGTGCATTCGGCCAAGGGCTTGGAGTTTGATGCGGTGTTCATCACCGGCCTGGTAGAAGGTTTGTTCCCGCACGAGAACAGCGCGTCGGATTTGGACGGCTTGGAAGAAGAACGCCGCCTGATGTATGTGGCCATCACGCGGGCGCGCAAGCGTCTGTACCTGAGCTTCAGCCAGTCGCGCATGCTGCACGGCCAAACCCGCTATGCCGTGAAGAGCCGCTTTTTTGACGAGCTGCCCGAAGCCACGCTGAAGTGGATCACGCCACGCAACCAGGCCTTTGGTTCCGGCTTCGCGCGCGAATACGCATCGAGCTGGTCGCGCGGTTCCGGTTTGAATTCCATCGTCGGCGCGGGTGACGTTGCGCGCCAGTCATCGG
>JANPNT010000427.1:0-4997 GCA_031427655.1 Burkholderiales bacterium | reverse complement strand
GAAAACGCGAGTGCCACGCCGAGCATCACCGCCAGCAGAGCCGCGCCACTGCGCCACGGGTGGTGGCGCAGTTCGGGCCAAGAGAGTTGGGTCAGCAAAGAACGCATGGAAGTCTTGCTCCCGCCCTAGAAGGGGAGGGTTGGGGAAGGGGTGAAAACGTGCAAAACAAACCGCTCCAGTTCCACGCTTTCAGCCCCATTTCGGCTTTCCCGATTCAAAGGGAAGGAGCGAAGCGGCGCTTTGCGCTGCATGTGATTGGGAGTCAAGAAGTTCGCCGCTCACCATCCCATTCGCCGTCAACGTCAACACCCGATCCGCCCGCGCTGCGGCGGCGCGCGAATGCGTCACCAGCACGCACGCAGCACCTTGCTGGCGCACTTGCGTCACCAGCACATCCAACACGCGCGCAGCCGTGGTCGGGTCTAAATTGCCCGTGGGCTCGTCGGCCAGTATCAGTTTCGGTTGATGCACCAGCGCCCGCGCAATGGCCACGCGCTGCATTTGCCCGCCCGACAAAGTTTGTGGCAAGCGCGACTCCAAACCTTGCAGCCCCACCGCTTCAATTACATGTTGAACGCGCGCCGGATTCGGCGTGCCCAACAACAGCAAAGGCAAGGCCACGTTGTGTGCCACGCTCAAATGTGGCAGCACGTGAAAGGCTTGAAACACAAAGCCCAGGTGCGCACGGCGAAACAGCGCTTGCTGCGACTCGCCCATCGCCGTGATGTTGGAGCCATTGATCTGCACCGAGCCTTCGTTGACCGTGTCCAGCCCGGCAATGCAATTCAAAAAAGTGGACTTGCCCACGCCCGATTCGCCGAGGATCGCGACGAACTCGCCCGCGGCAACTCGCAAGTCGGCGTTGGCAAACACGGCGGTGTCGCCGTAGCGCTTGGTCAGCGCTTTGACTTCAAGCAGTAGCTTCAATGCGCAAGCTTGAAATGTGCATCGATGACCTTCACAGCCAAGGCCGTGGCTTGAGCGGTTGCATCAGCCGCGTCACACGCCACCACTTGGCGCTGCGGCATGCTGCGCAGCCAGGTGATTTGGCGCTTCGCCAATTGGCGCGTGGCGGCCATGCCTCGCTCAGGCAGGGTAAATAAATCGTCTTCCACCAAACACTCCCAGGTTTGCCGGTAACCGACGCAGCGCATCGAAGGCATGTCGGCCGTGAGGTCGCCCCGGTTGCCCAGGTTGCGCACTTCGGTGACCAAGCCGTGTTCCAACATTTGAATGAACCGATTTTCTATGCGTTGGTGCAGCCATGCGCGGTCTGAGGGCTCTAGCGAGATCAGCGGTGGCAAGGGCCGCGACGGTTTGTCGGAATCCTCAGTATTGGATGTGTGGAAAGACGACAGTGGTTTGCCGCTGACGCGAAACACCTCCACCGCGCGCGAAATGCGCTGCTGGTCGTTCGGGTTCAAGCGCTCAGCAGTGACGGGGTCAACGCGCTGCAACTCGGCATACAGCGCATGCAAGCCTTGGCTTTCCAACTTGGCGTTGATCTTGGCGCGCACCTCGCGGTCAGCGGCGGGCATGGCGTCCAGGCCTTCAAACAAGGCTTTGAAGTACAGCATCGTGCCGCCCACAACAAGGGCAGGTGGCCGCGCGCAGTGATGTCAAGGATCAGAGCTTCAGCGTCCGTCACAAACCGGGCGGCTGAATACGACTCAGACGCTTCGATGATGTCGATCAAATGGTGCGGCACTCGCGCGCGCTCTTCAGCCGTGGGCTTGGCGGTGCCGATGTCCATGTCGCGATAAACCAGTGCGGAATCGACGCTGATGATTTCCACCGGGTAGGTGTTTTTAAGGGCTTCGGCGATGGCCAAAGCGGCCGCTGTTTTGCCGGAAGCGGTGGGGCCTGCGAGGCACAAGTAGAAGGGGAGTGAAGTCATCTGAGGTCGAGTCAATTCAAGTCGCTTGAGCATGCAAAGAAGAAGGGGCCGCTGTCGGTTAACCGTGGCGCTGAACCAGCGTCCAAGCCACCGTGGCCACGCCGATGCTGAAAGCCGCCATGCCCAAGGTCAGCGGGTACACCGTGCCGTTCAGCGCGCTGCCCAACCACAGGCTGATGGCAAACGCCACCACCATCACGATGAAGCCCGACAGTGAAGCTGCGGTGCCCGCTTTTTCAGGAAACGGCCCCACCGCGCAGGCTTGGCCGCAAGGCTGATGAATGCCGTGGCCCAGCGCAAAAAGCCACTGCGGAATCAACACCGCCCACACCGAATGCAGCCCCGCCAAACTCAATGCGGCCATGCCCAGGCCGCCGCTCAAGGTCACAAAACCACCCCACGCCACGGTGCGCCTCACGCCGCGTTGGACCAGCCACCGGCGGCACAACCAAGTGCCGGCGATGTAAGCCAAAGAGTTCGATGCCACTGCGGCGCCGTAACCCAAGCGCGAAAAGCCCAGCACATCGATGTAGACGAAGGAAGACGATGCCAAAAACAAAAACACGCCGCCGTAGCTGAATGAAATCAAGGCCGTCCAGGCACGAAATGTGGGGTGGTTCAGCACGTGGCGCCAACTGCGCGTCAGCGGGCGCAGTTGGGTGGCGCGCGGATTCAGCTGAGGTGCGGTTTCTTCGAAGCGCCATGCGAGGTAAGCCAGCGTGGCCGCACCGTACAGCGCCAGCACCAACAGCACCGCGTGCCAATTTAGCGCTTGCACGAGCCAACCGCCGAGCAGCGGCGACACTGCGGCAATCGCACCCAAGCCGCTGAGCGCGTGCGACATCACCCGTGCGCCTTCTTGCGGAGCAAACAGGTCGCGCACCATGGCGCGCCCACACGTCACCGCTGCTGCCATGGCCGCGCCTTGCAGCGCGCGGCACACCACCAACCATTCGATGCTGGGTGCCAAGGCACTGAACACGCTGGCCACCGTGTAGGCCACCATGCCCCACAGCAGCACTGGTTTGCGGCCGTATTTGTCGGCCAGCGGCCCACAGGCCAATTGCGCCAGGCCAAAGCAAATGATGAGCACCGACAAGGTCAATTGCGCCGCCGCCACTTGGGTGTTCAGCGCCAGCATCAGCGTGGGCAAGGCGGGCAGGTAAAGGTCGGTGGTGACGGGTTGGATGCCCATCAGCAGGGTCAGCATCATCACCACCACGGCGGGGCTCATGCTGTGGCGCGTGACTGGGTGGGCAGGGGGATCTGGGAACACTTGCGAAGGCATCCGATGAGCGTAGCAGGCCGTGTTGAACTCAGTTGCCAACAAAACCGCCGCCATGTCGACTCAACAACTGATTGCTCAATTTTTGTCCAGATTGGGCCCGCACGGTTCGGGCTGCGAGCTGAACGAACGCCAAGGCGCGCAATGCATTTTGTGGAGCTGTGTGCGTGTTGGATGTGCCCGCCCCGTCGGGTGGTGAAGACTACGTGTTCGAGAAGGGCACCTTGATGCTGGGCCAGCCGCCCGGCTTTGCCGACGTGTTCAAGCGCGGCCACTTTGCCTGGGAATACAAGGCCCCCGGCAAGCCGCTCGACGCCGCCTTGCGGCAACTCATGATGTATGCGCTGGCGCTGGACAACCCGCCTCTGCTCATCGTCAGCGACAGGCTGAAGATTCAAATTCACACCCACTTTGACGGCGCGCCCAGCGACCGCCACGGCATCACCCTGGAGCAGCTGGGCGACCCGGCCAAACGCGAGTTGCTACGCCGCTGTTTCAGCAACCCCGAAAGCTTCAAACCTGCCCGCACCAACCGCCAAATCACCGAAGACGCCGCCAACGCATTTGCCACCACTGCCGAGCGCTTGCGCACGGCTGGGGCGTCGCCCGAAGTGGTGTCGCACCTGCTCACGCAGTGCTTGTTTTGTTTTTTTGCGGAAGACGTGGGCCTGCTGCCTGCGCGCTTGTTCGAGCGTTTGGTGGGTAACAAAAGCGTTGAGCCCGAGGCGCTGCGCCGTGCGCTGCAAAACTTGCTGACCACCATGCGCGACGGCGGCCTGTTTGGGGCTGACAGCATTGCGTGGTTCAACGGCGGCTTGTTTCAAAAGGTCGAGGTGCCGCCGCTCAACGCGATGGACGTGGCCGCTCTGCGCAACGCCGCCGCGCTGGACTGGAGCGCCATCGACCCCAGCATTTTTGGCACGCTGTTTGAGCATGGGCTTGACCCCAAAAAGCGCAGCCAACTCGGTGCGAACTACACCGACCCGGCAACCATCATGCGGCTGATCGAGCCGGTGATTCAGCGCCCCTTGCGTGCTGAATGGGAGCGCGTGAAAGGCGTGATTTCCAGCCACATTGCCAAACAAAAACGCAGCGGCGACGCCGAGTACCGCCGCGCCAATGACGCCTTCGTGGCCTACCTGAAAAAGCTGCGCGCCTTTCGCGTTTTGGACCCGGCCTGCGGCAGCGGCAACTTTCTGTACCTCGCGCTGAAAGCGCTGAAAGACATAGAGCACCAAGCCAACATTGAAGCCGAGGCGTTGGGCTTGCAGCGCCAGGTAGGCGCCTACACCAGCCCCGCCAATGTGCTGGGCATCGAGATCAATGAATACGCCGCCGAGCTAGCGCGGGTGACGGTGTGGATTGGTGAGCTGCAATGGCGTTTGCAGCACGGCTACCCGTTCAAGGTCAATCCGGTGCTGGACCCGTTGGACCAGATTGAGTGCAGCGATGCGTTGATGAATCAAGACGGCACCGAGGCCGCTTGGCCGCAGGTCAGCGTGGTGATTGGGAATCCGCTGTTTGTGGGAGACAAGCGGATGCGCTCTGAACTCGGGGATGTGTACTTCCAGCAACTGACGCGCGTATTTCTTCAGCGCTGTCCTGGCGGTGCTGATCTCATTTGTTACTGGTTCGAGAAGGCACGGTTCGCCATAGAGCACGATGGCCTCGGCGCTGCCGGTTTGGTTGCAACGAATTCGATTCGCGGCGGGCCGAATCGAAAGGTGCTCGAAGCCATCGTTGCGCAGACGGTGATCCCTGACGCGTGGAGCGATGAACCGTGGGTGAACGAGGGAGCAGCCGTGCGCGTGTCGC
>JANPNT010000426.1:0-1792 GCA_031427655.1 Burkholderiales bacterium | reverse complement strand
GCTTGGCTTTGGCCTTGGCGGTCGCGCTGTACGTGACCAAAGCGCCTGTTCCCTTCATGAACAAAGTGCCTCAACGCACCGCCGAACAAGACGCCGCCGAGGTCGAGAAAAATCGCAATTGGGATCCGAACAGTCCGCTTTACGGCAAGAACCAGGCCAAGGCGGCCAGCGGGGTGCCCACGCAAGCCGCGAGCGCGCCTGACCCCGCCGCCCCGGCAGCGTCGGCGGCGGCCGCGGCGGCCAGCACTCCGCGACAAATTGCCGCCGCCGCCCGCGCAGCTTCTGCGTCGGCGGCCAGTGCGCTGGCGAAGGGCAAGCCCAAGCGCGACCCCAATGACATCTTGAACGACCGCGCGTCGGGCTCCGAGCAGCCCACCACGGCGTCGACCATTCCTTCGGTCGGCGCTTCGGCCCCAAGCAATTCGCAAGCTGTGTCCACCCGACCGGGCGCTGATCCGTTCTTGTACTTTGTGCAGGTCGGCGCTTATTCGCGTCAAGAAGATGCGGATCAGCAGCGGGCTCGGTTGGCCATGCAAGGTTTTTCGCCGAAAGTGACGGAACGTGAGCAAGCCGGGCGCACGGTGTACCGGGTTCGGGTGGGGCCGTATGACAAGAAAGACGACGCTGACGGCGCCAAAGAGAAGTTGGAAAGCTCCGGCGTGGAAGCGGCGCTGGTTCGGGTTCAAAAGTAGGGCGGCTGAACTTTCGCCGCGCCGCGTCCTCTGAACAGGGCTCAACGAGCAGCAAGCTCGCTCAAAACAGAAAGAAACAACAATGAAACGCAGAAACTTTTCAAGCCATTTGATGGGCACCGGCCTCGCTGTCAGCTTGACCACCAGCTTGGCCGCTACAGCATGGTCAACCGCCGCACAAGCGCAAGGCGCTGGGCCAGCGCCCGCCTTGGTCGAAGGCAAGGATTACTTGCGCTTGGCCACGCCCTTGGCTGTGCCCGCTGGCAAGATCGAAGTCATCGACTTCTTTTGGTACGGATGCCCGCACTGCTATTCATTTGAGCCTGCGCTAGACGCCTGGGCCAAAAAATTAGCCCCTGACGTGGCCTTTCGCCGTTTACCGGTGATGTTCCGGGAAGAACCCTTCGGCGCACATGCCCGGATGTACTACGCCGTTGAAGCGATGGGTTTGCTCGACACCGTGCACCGCAAAATTTTTGCCGCCATCCACAACGAAAAAGCCACGCTCTCCAAGCCGGCCGACATCAGCGCTTTCATGACCAAGAACGGCGTGGACGGTGCCAAGTTTGTGGATGTGATGAATTCCTTTTCGATGCAAACCAAAGTGCTCAAGTCCCGGCAAATTGCCGAAGCCTTCAAGCTCGACGGCGTGCCTGCTTTGGGCATACAGGGCCAATTTTTGACGTCCGGCAGCATCGCCGGAACGCCGGAACGTGCGCTGGTGGTGGCTGACAGCTTGATCCAGCGTTCGCGCAAAGCTTGATGCGCTGATTCATGCGCTGAATGATTTGCTGGCGCAGCAGTTTCCTGTGCGTGACTGCACCGAGGGCACGATGACTTGCAGATAGAATGCAATGCAAGTTTCGTGCCCTTATGACCTTCACTCTTCTTACCCCAACTTTCAAGTTCGTCGCCGCATTGGCCGGTGTCGCGCTGGCTTTGTCGGCGACCGCCGTTCTCGCTGAAAAAGCCGACCGCGCCTAGCCGTTGAATTTCGAGGCTGACCAGCCCAGCATCATCGATTTACAGAATAAGGTCGTGGTGTTCAACTGCATCGTCGTCATCACCATTGGCACATTGGTGATCCTTGCGTCCAAAGT
>JANPNT010000425.1:0-2645 GCA_031427655.1 Burkholderiales bacterium | reverse complement strand
CTGCTTCTTGCGGTGGTGTTGCCGCTGACGCTCGACATCTTCCGGCTCAACCTCGTTGGCAAGTACCTGACCTATGCCTTTGTGGCTGTGGGCCTGGTGATGGTGTGGGGCTACGGCGGCGTGTTGAGCTTGGGCCAAGGGGTTTTCTTCGGCCTGGGCGGCTATGCGATGGCGATGTTTTTGAAGCTGGAAGCGTCTGACCCCATCAGCACCAAGATTCAATCGACACCCGGCATTCCCGACTTCATGGACTGGAACCAGATCACGGCCTTGCCGGCCTTGTGGGTGCCGTTCAAGTACCTGCCGCTCACGCTGATTGCGGTGATTGCCGTGCCCACCTTGCTGGCCTGGATCGTCAGCTTTGCGATGTTCAAGCGGCGCGTGGGCGGTGTTTATTTCGCCATCATCACGCAGGCCGTGGCCCTCATCGTCACCGTGCTCATCATTGGCCAGCAGGGCTACACCGGCGGCGTCAACGGCATGACCGATTTGAAAACGCTGCTCGGTTGGGACACCCGCACCGACCAGGCCAAATATGTTTTGTATTACGTCTGCGTCGGCCTGCTGGTGTTGAGCATTTTGTTGTGCCGCTTCATACAAACCAGCAAGGCCGGCACCTTGCTGCTGGCCATGCGTGACAAAGAAGACCGGGTGCGGTTTTCAGGCTACGACGTGGCGAACTTCAGGGTGTTTGTGTTCTGTCTGGCCGCCGCCTTGGCAGGCATTGGCGGCGCCATGTTCTCGCTGCAAGTGGGCTTCATGTCACCCAGCTTTGTGGGCATCGTGCCGTCAATAGAGATGGTGATTTACGCCGCCGTGGGCGGGCGCATGAGCTTGGTTGGCGCGGTGTACGGCGCGCTCTTGGTCAACGCTGGCAAAACGTTTTTCTCTGAGAGCTTTCCCGATCTGTGGCTGTTCCTGATGGCCGCCCTGTTCATCGGCGTGACCATGGCGTTCCCCATGGGCTTGGCGGGTTTGTGGGAAAGCCAAGTGACGCCGCGTTGGAACAAATGGCGCAGCCAGGCGCAAGCGAAGCAAAGCGCCGACATCAAGGAGCGGCCACCTGCCGGGCCGCCCCAAGGGGAGGCCGACGCCCCCTCGGGGGGCAGGAGCGAAGCGACGTGGGGGCTCCAATGAGCAATACAGACTTCGCGCTCGCCATCGAAGATTTAACGGTGTCGTTCGACGGCTTCAAAGCCATCGATGCGCTGACTTTGTACATCGACAAAAACGAGCTGCGGGTCATTATTGGCCCGAACGGCGCGGGCAAAACCACGCTGCTCGATTTGATTTGCGGCAAGACCAAAGCGGGCTCGGGCAGCATCAAATTCAAGAACACCGAGCTCACCAAAATGGCCGAATTCAAACGGGTGCGTTTGGGCATTGGGCGCAAGTTTCAAACGCCGTCCATCTACGAAAACCTCAGCGTGTTTCAAAACCTGGAGGTCTCGTTTCCCAAAGGCCGCTCGGTCATGGGGGCGCTGGCTTTCAAGTGCACCGACGAAGTCAAAGCGCGCGTGCAAGTAGTGGCCGAAGACATTTTTCTGTCTGACCGCCTGGACCTGGAAGCAGGCTTGCTGAGCCACGGCCAAAAGCAGTGGCTGGAAATTGGCATGCTGTTGATGCAAGAGCCCGAGCTGCTGTTGCTCGACGAACCGATTGCCGGAATGAGCGCACGCGAACGCGAACTCACCGCTGATTTGCTGCAACGCATTTGCAAAAACCGCTCGGTCATCGTGATCGAGCACGACATGGACTTCGTCAAGCGCATTGCCCACAAAGTGACCGTCATGCACCAAGGAAAAATCTTGGCCGAAGGGCCGATGGACAAGGTGCAAGCCAACCCGGCGGTGATCGATGTTTACCTCGGTCATTGATCCCCATTGCAGGAGCAAGCCATGTTGAAAGTCACTGACCTGTCTGTCGCCTATGGCCAGAGCGTAGCGCTGCACGGCGTCAGCTTCGAGGCCAAAAAGAACGAGACCGTGGCCATCATGGGCCGCAACGGCATGGGCAAAACCACGCTGTTCAAAAGCCTGATGGGCGTGATGCCGGTGAAGAGCGGCAGCATCACCGTCGCGGGCAGCGAGGTGAGTCAAGACGAGAGCTTCTTGCGGGTTCGCAAAGGCATTGCCTACGTGCCGCAGGGCCGCATGATTTTCCCCACGCTCACGGTGGAAGAGAACATCCAAACCGGATTGGAGAACTCGACCACGCGGCGCATCCCCGAAGAAATTTATGCGCTCTTCCCGGTGTTGTTCGACATGAAGCGGCGCAAGGGCGGCAACTTGTCGGGCGGCCAACAACAGCAATTGGCGATTGCGCGCGCGCTGGTCACCGAGCCCAAAGTGTTGCTGCTCGACGAGCCCACCGAAGGCATACAGCCTTCCATCATCAAAGACATTGCCAAGGCGCTGAACGAGATTCGCAAGCTGCGCGAAATCACCATCGTCGTCAGCGAACAAGTGCTGAGTTTTGCCATGGACGTGGCCGACCGCTTGTTCGTGATTGAAGGAGGCCGCCTGGTGCACGAGACCTCACGCGCGGACACCGACGTGGGCCGCATCAAGCAGTACTTGTCTGTTTAGAAATCTCTGTTCGTCACAACACTCTGGAGCACACCATGACCGACACACTCATCAAAG
>JANPNT010000424.1:0-3040 GCA_031427655.1 Burkholderiales bacterium | reverse complement strand
GGCGTGGGTGCTGGAAGAAGCTGGTTTGCAGCCCGGCTTTTTGGTGGGGCGGTGTGCCCATCAACTTCAACGTGTCGGCGCGTTTGGGCCAAGCGGGCTCACCTTTTGTGATTGAAGCCGACGAATACGACACCGCGTTTTTCGACAAGCGCAGCAAGTTTGTGCACTACCGCCCGCGCACGGCGGTGTTGAACAATTTGGAGTTCGACCACGCCGACAATTTTGACGACCTCGCCGCCATCGAGCGCCAGTTTCATCACCTCGTGCGCACCGTGCACCGCACCGGCCGCTTGGTGGTGAATGCGCGCGAAGAAGCCTTGCAGCGCGTGTTGGCCAAGGGTTGCTGGAGCGAGGTGGTGCGCTTCGGTGCGCGCAAGGAAACCCCCGGCGAGCTGCGCGCGCGCGGCGATCCGCATGCTTTTGATGTGCTGCGCGGCAGCATGAAGGTCGGCCGTGTGGAGTGGGCTTTGCTGGGCGAACACAACCAGCTCAACGCTTTGGCCGCCCTGGCCGCTGCTGAACACGCGGGCGTTTCGATAGACGCTGCTGCCAAATCACTGGCCAAGTTTCAAAACGTGCGCCGCCGTCTGGAGCTGCGCGGTGAAGTCAGTGGAATCAAGGTCTACGACGACTTCGCGCATCACCCCAGCGCCATGCGCACCACGCTGAACGGCCTGCGCCGCAAAATGGACGCCACGCAAACCGGCCGCATCTTGGCGCTGTTTGAACCGCGCTCGGCCACCATGAAACTCGGCGCGATGAAGGCGCTGTTGCCTTGGTCGCTGGAAGAAGCCGACCTTGCGTTTTGCCACAGCACCGGCTTGGGTTGGGACGCGGCCCAAGCGCTCGCACCGATGGGCGCGCAAGCGGTGGTCAGCGACAACATTGATGCGCTGGTCAACCAAGTGGTGACAGCCGCTAAATCTGGCGATCACATCGTGTGCATGAGCAATGGCGGCTTTGGCGGCATTCACGCCAAGCTGCTGGCGGCATTGGCCCTTCATTGAGCTGAACCGCAGCAGCTCATCACCAGTTGATGATGAGCAGCACCACGCTGCGCCAAATTTCCACGTTGAACCACAGCAGCGCGGCAGTGGACAGCCAGCGCCTGAATTGGCGCGCGCGGTCCAGCCACACATCGATGCCTGCCGACACGTAAATCACGAACGAGCCGACGCTGCCCAAAGCCATCAAGGCGGCGATCACGCCAATGGTCCAGCGAAAAATCACCACGCCGACTTGCTCAAGAAAGTGCCCCCAAGCCCGCTCACAGGATCACCACCATGCGCTCCAATAGCAGCACGGCAAAGAAACCCAAGCCTGCAATCACCGTCCATTTGATGATGCGGATGCCGAGTTGACGCCAACGCTCGTTGCGCGTGCCGATGTACATCGCAAAACACAACAGCCCGGCCACGCCGAGCAGCAAAACAATCCATCGAAATATCAGCATGTGTTTATTCTGAGGCCCAACAAGACGCTCACCAGGCAGGTGCCAAATCGGCCATGCCGGCCGGAGCCAAGGCGGCGTCGTCGAAAGTCACGATCTCAAAGTTGCGCCCATCGGCCAGCACTGCGCGCAGCAATTTGTTGTTCAAAGCGTGGCCCGATTTGAAGGCGCTGTAGGCCGCAATCAGCGGGTGACCCAGCACCCACATGTCGCCGATGGCGTCGAGAATTTTGTGCTTCACAAATTCGTCGCCGTAGCGCAGGCCGCCGCCATTGAGCACTTTGGTGTCGTCAAGCACGATGACGTTGTCCATGCTGCCGCCCAAACCCAAGCCGCGGTTGCGCATCATTTCCACGTCTTTGGTGAAGCCGAAGGTGCGCGCCCGCGCGATGTCACGTTTGTATTGGCCCAGCCCCATGTTGAACTCAAAACGTTGGCCGGTTTGGTTCACCGCCGGGTGGTCAAACTCAATTTCAAACGCTAATCTGTAGCCTTCAAACGGATCGAGCCTTGCCCATTTCAAATTGCTGCCCGCGTTTTCACTTCCGCCTTCGCGCACCTCGACCGTTCTCAAAATCCGCATGAAGCGTTTGGGCTGATCTTGCAGCGCAATGCCCGCGCTTTGCAGCAGAAAGACAAACGACGCCGCCGAGCCGTCGAGGATGGGCACTTCTTCAGCGGTGATGTCAACAAACAAGTTGTCAATGCCCAAGCCCGAACAGGCCGACAGCAAATGTTCCACGGTGTTGACTTTGGGCGCGCCGGGATCGCCGCCCGGCGACAAGGTGGTGGCCAACCGTGTGTCGCACACCGCAAACGTGTTGACCTGGATGTCCACTGGCGCGGGCAAATCAACGCGCCTGAAGACGATGCCAGTATTCGGCGGCGCGGGCCTTAGGGTGAGTTCCACCCGCTGCCCGCCGTGCACGCCCACGCCGACGGCGCGGGTCATCGATACGAGGGTGCGTTGCGCAAGCATGCTTGATTCTAGGAGCGCGCACTGCCGTCCATCTGATACCCTGCCGCCTCCTTGAATTGACGTTCAGCCGCGCGCACCTCCATGTCTGTAGCCTTCCCCTTTTCTGCCATCGTCGGCCAAGACGAAATGAAGCTGGCCATCTTGATGGCGGCGGTTGATCCCAGCATTGGCGGCGTGCTGGTCTTTGGCGACCGAGGCACCGGAAAGTCAACGGCGGTGCGGGCGCTGGCGGCCCTGCTGCCGAAAATGCAGGCGGTGATCGGCTGCCGCTACGGTTGTGACCCGGCCATCAAAGCCACGTCGTGCGAAGCCTGCGCTGCGCTCAAATTAAAGAGCAAACCGAAGAGCCATTTGGTCAGCGTGCCGGTGGTTGATTTGCCGCTCGGGGCCACCGAGGACCGCGTGGTCGGTGCCTTAGATTTGGAACGCGCTTTGGCGCAGGGCGTGAAGGCGTTCGAGCCCGGTTTGCTGGCGCGCGCGAACCGCGGATTCCTCTACATCGATGAAGTCAATTTGCTCGAAGACCATTTGGTCGATTTGCTGATCGACGTGGCCGCCTCCGGCGAAAACGTGGTGGAGCGCGAAGGCCTCAGCGTGCGTCACCCGGCGCG
>JANPNT010000423.1:0-2788 GCA_031427655.1 Burkholderiales bacterium | reverse complement strand
AGCTCAGTTGGTAGAGCGCCGGACTGTTAATCCGTAGGTCCCTGGTTCGAGCCCAGGTCGAGGAGCCATCAATGACGGGGGTTAGTCGGTTAGCGCCGACTAACCCCTTTGTCTTTTGTCAGCTCCGTGTCCCGCTCGTGTCCCATATTTCCGCCGCCAGATAGACGTGTTGCGTCAGCAGCACCGATTTAAAAGGCGACGAAATATCGTAAAAAACCATCGGGTTTTTTCAGAACAAAGCGGCATAGATTTCAGGCTGCGCACCACCAACGGAGCCGAGCACGGAACGAAAGCCACCACGAACACTTGAGCCCGACGTTGATCCGGCGTCGATTCTGTTTTTACGCATCGGCATCGTGGTGCGACTCACCGGTCTGCCCAGATCGACCATCTACAGAATGATGGCTGAAGAACGTTTTCCGGCCCCCCTGCGGTTGGCAAAACGCATAGTCGCTTGGCGTCGCGCGGATCTGCAGCGATGGAGCGAAGCGCTGACGCAATCCACCCATTGAGCCGTGCTGCCAAGCATGCGGTATCACTGATTCAACGCAATCAGTTCACCGCGCAATCGCGATTTTCAAAACCATGCCTACGAGCAGAAGTGCGGCGGCTAATTTTCCCCATCGCCACGTGGTGAACCAATAGCGATGGTTTTGCCACAGCGCGCGATGTACGCGGCTGAGTGCGCTCCATGCGGCAAACGCAATGACGACAGGGCCGACCACGCCGACACTTGCTGCCGGCACCATCGCGGCACCCAATGCCCAAGCCGCAGGCCACGAAACTGCGTCCACCTCATCCAACCATCGCCGACCCGACCATTCCGGTGCATCTGGTCGCGGTGCGGGAGTTAAAAATACCAACATAGTTTTCTCCCAGTCGATACCTGAAAACCAGCTTGGCACCGTCGTCTTTTTCGCGAGCACCCTGCGCACGCGGAAGTCGATTTGGTCCTGAGAAACGGATCTCAAAAAAGCGGTGCGGGCTGCGTAGATAGGAGACATCTCCTCGAACAAGCGCTTCAACATCCTGCACATTCAGTCGTCCCACTGCGTTCCGCATGGAAACGATCTGTACGACATTTTTCTGCTGGGAGCGTGGCCGAGACAAAAAAGGGGACGCAGCGAACAGGTGAAAAGGTGCGTCCAAGCGAGCTGTTAACTTTCGACGTGACTGCCCTGGAATTCACTCATTTCCAATGTGTCCGGGGCTTGGCCAAGTGCTCGGCACTGCCATCAAAGAAGACCCCGCCACCGGCGAAACGACTTTGAAGCTCGACTTCTCGATGTCGAAGATCGCTGGGCGCTCGGCCATGCCTTCATCCGCTGGGCACAGCGACAGCGCGGCCAGCAGTGGCACCAAGCTCTCGCTGAGCGGGCTTTTGCACTACCTGTGGGATCAAGCCGAGCTGACTCGCTGGCAACCCGGGTTTGCGGGCAAGCGCACCTGGGGCACGGTGCGCAAACATCTGCTGCAAGCCGCAGACAACAAGATCGCACGAGGCAATCCATTGCGCTCGCGCCTCTACATCCCCGAGCTGTTCTCGGTCGATCAGCGCGATGCGATCAACGCCCGGCGCATGGCGCAGTGGTCACCTGCCATCGCAGCACCGGGCCAGCCGCAGCCCATCATGCTGCTGATAGCCGAGGTCAAAGAAATCCTGCCAGCGCGCTACGGCTTCAAGGCTGTGGTCAAACACCTGCCCGACCAAGCCTTCGCATTGGACGAGCAGCTTTACCGCCGAATGGGCAGGCGCTTCGCATCAGAGCTGGCACTGTGGGCCGCTGCTGATCGCATCCACATGATGATGATGATGATGGCCACCTTCAGCGTCGCGGCGACAGGCATCCCGTCCATCGTGGAGCTGTCGCTGATGCCGGTCACCCGACAGTGGCTGCCGGTCGAACGCGGGTTCGAGAAGCAGCTCATCGAGCGGCTCGTGGCTGAGGGGCGGTCTTTTGTGAAAGGGCTTCGCTACAACTTGGCTGCGGACAGCACGCTGGCCAGTGCGAAGCTGACCGATTGCGTGGGTGCGGCACCGCTGCTTTTCGTCGCGCACGCGGGCATTGCGAACAGCGACAGGCACCTTCAGGCGTGTGATTCATTGGCTCCCGTGTGGCGGTGGAATCCATTGAGCGGAGCGATGCCATTGCTGCCAACACGTCGGCCAATCAGCATACGGGCGGCAGAAACGGCGTTCGAGGGTCGATGAGCGTGCCCCTGCTCGCAGCCACACCGAAGTGGTGTAGATCATCGGACGTTTCTTTGATCCATCCGAGGATTCACAACATGCCTGCTTCTCGTGCATCCGCTTCTCTTGCATCCGCGTCTCTTGCTCCCGAGCCCACGACGCAACGCACCCAAGCGCTGGCGCTGCTGAAGCGGCGGGGCATGACGCGACTCGCTGAGTTCAGCGCGGCCGGGATCACCGCCACCACCATCAGCCGCATGGAGCAGGCCGGTGAAGCGCTGCGCCTCGCGCGTGGCCTGTACCAATTGCCCGATGCGGCACTCGATGCGCATCAATCGCTGGCCGAGGTTTCGCGTCTGGTGCCCAAGGGCGTCATCTGCCTGGCCTCGGCCCTGGCGTTCCACGGCCTCACCGACCAAATGCCACCCAAGGTCTGGATCGCCATCGGACGCAAAGAGTGGCGTCCTCGGTTGACCTACCCGCCCGTCCGCATCGCGCGCTTCTCCGATGAGCTTCTGAGCCGGAGCAGTGAGGTTGCTTTGCGAGGTGCGAACTTCGATGGTGCAAGCCGCCATCTTTTGCAGGGCATCCTGGATC
>JANPNT010000422.1:0-13653 GCA_031427655.1 Burkholderiales bacterium | reverse complement strand
TTGCGTCACCACTTTCAATTGCTCGATGGCGGCCGGTCGATAGACGTCGGCCGATACCGTCAGCACTTTTTTCTTGCGCTTCTCGATCAGGTGCTTGGCCAGCTTGGCGGTGGTGGTGGTTTTTCCAGCGCCTTGCAAACCGGCCATCAAGATCACGGCGGGTGGTTGGGCGGCGAGATTGATGTCGGTGCTTTTGCCAGCCGCGCCGCCAATGTCGTTGCCTGCCATCGTGGCAATCAACTCTCGGTTGACGATGCCCACCAGCGCTTGGCCGGGCGACAGCGAACCCACCACTTCAGCGCCGAGTGCTTTTACTTTCACGCGAGCAATGAAGTCGCGCACCACTGGCAAAGCCACGTCGGCTTCCAGCAGCGCCATGCGCACTTCGCGCAGCATGTCTTGCACGTTGTCTTCGGTGATGCGGGCTTGGCCGCGCATCGTCTTGACGAGCTGACTCAGGCGGTTGGTGAGGGTGGATGCCATGGCGTGGCAACCGCGAATCACCGAGGCTGCGAAAGTACACTGAAGGCATGAGTTTAACTTTTGGACTTTTTGGCGCTGACGCCGCTGCAATCAGTGCGCCATTGCTGTTGCAAAGCCTGATCGCTTTCGTTGCCTACATGGCTGTCGCACTGGCGCCAGGTGCCACGCCGTCCAGGTTGCGCGTGCCGTTGTTGATAGGCTGGATTTCGCACGGCATCGACATTGTCTTGAACGCGGCTGGCGTTGGCCTGCAAAGCCCCGGCGCACGTTTCGGATTCGCCCCTGCGCTGTCGGTCACTTTGTGGTTGGTGATCGGTGTCTACATGCTGGAGAGTCGCTTTTTGCCAATCATCAATGTGCGGCGCACCCTGGCCGTTTTAGGCGCCGCGGCGGTGCTGCTGGCGGCCTTATTCCCCGGTGAAAGTCTGCCGCATGTGGCCTCGGCCTGGGTTCCTTTGCACTGGGTTTTGGGCATCGCGTCCTACGGTTTGTTCGGCGCCGCGGTGTTGCACGCGGCCATGCTGAACCGGGCCGATCAGCAGATGCGCGGCCTGCGGGCCAGCAAAGCGGGCGGAACCAATTTGGGTATGCCCTTGATGCGGCTGGAGCGGCTGACCTTCCAATTTGTGTTGGCCGGTTTTGTGGTGCTCAGTGTGGCTTTGTTATTGGGAGCGTGGTTTGCGTCGCCGTGGCGCTGGGATCACAAAACCACCTTTTCGATATTGGGATGGTGCGTTTTTGCGGCGCTGTTGGCAGGTCGGCGCGCCTTTGGCTGGCGCGGCCCGCAAGCCACACGTTGGTTGTACGCAGGCGCGGCTTTGTTGTTGCTGGCTTATGTGGGCTCGCGCTTTGTCATGGAAGTGGTACTGCATCGGGCGGTGCTGTCTTGAGGCGCGCGCCATGAAATACCTCATCTTGGTGGCCATCGTGGTGGCGGTCTTGTTTTTGGCCAAGCTGGGAAGGCGGGGCAGGAATGACGACAGGAATGACGACAGACAGGGCGGCGCTCCAGATGCGTCCATCAAGCCTTCCGCTCCGCCTGAAAAGCAAGCGCTTTTGGCATGCGCCCACTGCGGTGTTCACTTGCCGGCGAATGAAAGCTTGCCCGGACGAGGCGGTGTGTTTTGCGACGAGTCGCATCGCAGCGCCTTTGAGCGTGCCCACCCGCTTTGAGTGGCAACGCGCCGCCTGACGCGACCCAGGCTTTGCTTTGAGCTTCAACGAACGCCGTCAAAAAGACCGCCGCGCCAGCCGCCGCGATGCGCGCAACGCAGAACAGTCTTGGTTCGGCACCTCGGCCGAGGGTGCCGAAGCCGAGCCGGCCGAGGTGCAGTGGAGCGGCAACGCCACCTCGCCCGGTGACATTGGTTGGTCGGCGGCATCGGACGGCGATTCACGCTTTCTGACGCGTGAGCTGGGCCGCGACAGCACTTCGTCCACGGGCAGCGAGCCCACCGCTTTCCAGCGCCTGTACCGCGTTTTCCTGGGCGCGCGCGCCGCCGTTGGCGTGGCTTTGATCATGGCCCAGCTGGTGGCATGGGTCTTCGGAGTGCGCCCGCCTTTGTGGATCGCCCTGCTCTGTGCGTTTTACGCAGTGGTGGCCCTTGTGCTGTGGTGGGCGCCAGCGTGGTGGCCTCAAGCGGCACCCAAAGCGATTTCGCACATGCGCAGCCCGCAGTGGTTGTCCACCATAGGCGCCGACATCGTTTGCTTCACTGCATTGCATTTGGTGTCGCGATCTTCGAGTTTCAATTACGTCGCGCTGTTGGTGTTGCCGGTGTTGATGGCGGGCGTCATGACGCCTCGCGTTCAGGCCTTGGCCACAGCTGCTTTGGTGGCCATCAGTTTGTTGACGGTGTCGTGGTTGAGCGTTTTGGGCGGGGCTGATGCCGCCACCTTGATGGCCGAAGCCGGTTTGGCGGGCATGGGCATGTTCATCATTGCTGCGCTGGCCGGTGAATTGGCGGGCCGGTTGGCGCGCGAACAACTCAACTCCAAAGGCAGTTTGGAGTTGGCGCGTCAGCAAGCACAGTTGAACCGCTTGGTGATTGAGGAAATGCAAGACGGCGTTTTGGTCGTCGACCGCATGGGCCGCGTGCGCGCCGCCAATCCGGCGGCACGGCGCCTGCTGGCCCCGGTGGGCATCAGCAGACCGGCGCCGTTTCAGCTTCGCGGCGTGAAGGCGTGGGAGTCGGTGGTCAGAACCGTAGAACGTGCTTTCACCGACGCGGTGTGGCCGGAAGCGGGCCGCGATGTGTTGCTTGACTTTGAGCCTGCCGCAGCGCCTGAGTTGGCGGCCCAAATCACGCAGCGCACCCTGCGTGTGCGCATCCGGTTCACAAGGCGGCGCGACGCCAAAGCCGGTGAGGCAGCGGAGGAATTCTGTGTGCTCCTGCTTGAAGACGTGCGCAGCATGCAGGCCCGCATCCGGCAAGAAAAACTGGCGGCCATGGGCCGGGTGTCGGCCGGCATTGCGCATGAAATTCGCAACCCCTTGGCGGCGATTTCTCAGGCCAATGCTCTGTTGGGCGAAGACGCTACCACCGCCACGCAGCAACAGCTCACGCGCATGGTGGCCGACAACGTGGAACGCCTGAAGCGCATCGTCGAAGACGTGATGGAGGTCGCGCCCGGTCTGGTTCAAGAAGCGCGCGTGATTGATGTCAGCGCACAAGTCGCTGCCGTGTGCAGCGACTGGGCGCGTGCGGCCGGGGTCACGCTGGGCGAGCGCAGCGTGCTCAAGGTGGAATTGCCCGGCGAACACCTCGGTGCGGTGTTCGACGCCGAACACCTGCGCCGTGTGCTCATCAACTTGCTCGACAACGCCTTGCGCCATGGCAGCCGATCGAACGCCGCCGTTCACTTGCGCTTGCAGGCCACCAGCGAACACGAAGTGCAGCTCAGCGTGGCCAGCGACGGCGCAGCCATAGCCCCCGACGTGGAGCGCTATTTGTTCGAGCCCTTCTTCTCCACACGCAGCCGGGGCACCGGTTTGGGCTTGTACATTTGCCGTGAATTGTGCGAGCGCTATGGGGCCAGCATTGACTACCGCTTGCAAGCTGTCAGCGCGTCTCACCGCAATGAGTTTGTTGTGGCGATGCGCCGCCAAGTGATCGCCGACGCTGAGTCTCGACTTCGCTTCGGCGCCTGATCTAGAAAACCCATTTCGCCACCGATGAATCCACCCTCCCATTTCAGCCTCTTGGTCGTTGACGACGAGCCCGACCTGCGCACGCTCTACGAGCTCACGTTGCTGCGTGAGGGTTACGACATTGAGACGGCAGGCACCGTAGAGGACGCCAAGCTGCATTTGAAAGACCGCGTCTACAGCGCCGTCATCACCGACATGCGCTTGCCCGACGGCACCGGCCTGGAATTGCTGCGCTGGCTGGAGGACAACGGCCGCCGCGAAAAAGCCATCGTCATCACCGCCTACGGCTCGGCCGAAAACGCGGTCGAGGCCCTGAAGGCAGGGGCTTACGACTACCTCACCAAGCCGGTGGACTTGAAGCAATTTCGCGCGGTGGTGGCGTCGAGTTTGGGGCGCGGCCCGGCCACCGTTCCCACCATGGTGCCGTCTTCTTTGCCCAAAGAGCTAGCTGCTGTCAGTGCGCCCACGCCGTCTGCTCAGCCTGAGTCTGCTTCTCACCAAGCCGCTGCCTTGGCGGCGGTGGTCAACGCCGCCCGGGCCAGCAAAATTGCCCCACCCGCGGCCGCTGCGATCCCCGAAAGCGCGGCCCTGCGCCGCATGGCGGGAGACTCGCCCAGCATGCAGCAGGTGCGCGAGCTGATCGAAAAAGTGGCGCGCAGCATGGCCCCGGTGTTGGTCAGCGGCGAGTCGGGAACCGGCAAAGAACTGGTGGCCCGCGCCATTCATGAAGTCAGCCCACGCCATGCTCAGCCCTTTATCGCGGTGAACTGCAGCGCCATTCCCGAGCAACTGCTTGAAGCCGAATTTTTTGGATACCGCAAAGGTGCCTTCACCGGTGCCATGGAAGACCGCGAAGGGTTCTTTCAGGCGGCGAATGGCGGCACGCTGTTTTTGGATGAGATTGGCGAGCTGCCTTTGTCGATGCAAAGCAAATTGCTGCGCGCCATTCAAGAGCGCTCAGTGCGACCGGTCGGCGCGATGAATGAGTTGTCCGTCAATGTGCGTTTGCTCAGCGCCACCCACAAAGATTTGGGCGCTGAGGTGCAAGCCGGGCAGTTCCGCCAAGATTTGTATTACCGCTTGAACGTGATCCAAATTTGCGTGCCGCCCCTGCGCGAACGCACCGTCGATTTACGCCTGATCAGCGAGCGCGTGTTGGAGCGCATCGCGCGCGACGCCAATGTGTTGCCTGCCCCCATCCTCACGCGCGACGCGCTGGTGCATTTGGCGCGCTACCCGTTTCCGGGCAATGTGCGCGAGCTTGAAAATTTGCTGCACCGCGCCGTGGCCTTGACTGGCGGCGAAACCATCGATGTGTTCGATTTGGGTTTGCCCGAAGCCGTCTTCACCGACACTGCGGCGCAAGAGCTGGACCTCATCACATCGAACACCCGCTTTGACGTGGCCAGTCTTGAGTCCTTGGCGGCACCGGCACCGGCTCAGTTGCCTCCAGCTTCATTTGCCGCGAGCGAGCCCACATTGCCGGACGACTTGGCGCGGCACTTGGATGATGTCGAGCGCGACATCTTGGTTCGGGCTCTAGAGCACTACCGCTACAACCGCACCGCCGCGGGCGCAAGCTTGGGCTTGTCGTTGCGGCAAATGCGCTACCGCATGGCCAGGCTGAGTGTGACCGTGGGCGGAGATGGTTTTGATGCCTGACGCCGTCTGAGCCAGCCTGACGATGTCTGACAGCAATCCCTGGCAAGCCGGTTGGTGGCAAGCAGCCCAGCAGCTGGCATCACCTAACTTTGGCTCGCGACCGGCCGCCACCGACATCAGCTTGGCCGTGATTCACTCCATCAGTCTGCCGCCCGGCGTGTATGGCGGCGACGCCATCGAACGACTCTTCACCAACAGCCTGGACTGGGATGCCCACCCCTACTTCCAAAGCATCCGTGGCTTGGAGGTGTCGTCGCACTTCCTGATCCGTCGCGGCGGCGAACTTCTGCAGTTCGTGTCGTGCGATGACCGCGCTTGGCACGCTGGTGCGTCAAGTTGGTTGGGGCAAGCCGACTGCAACAACTATGCGATCGGCATCGAGTTGGAAGGGCTGGAAGGCTCATGCTTTGAAGCCATTCAGTACCGCACTTTGACCGCGCTGTTGTCGGCGTTGCGTCAGCATTACCCGCTGCGTCACGTGGCGGGCCATGAACACATTTCGCCGGGCCGCAAGATCGACCCGGGCAGCGGCTTTGACTGGGCGGTGCTGCACGCGCAACTCGCTTGGCCCGCGGCCATGTTTGCATCCGTCGCCGGCCTCAAAAACGCAAATTCCGCTTGAGTAAATGCGGGTTTTCACGTTGTAAATATGGCTCACACTGCCCCTAGCCTACACGCTAGGGGTAGTGGTAAAGTACCGGTTGACCCCCAGATATAGCGTTTCAGCAAGTCAATCGACGTGGCGCAAACGTGTCGCTTTGAGATGGAAATTGTTGCACCGGCGGTTGTGCACAGACTGTCCCGTTGTATCTCTGTTCGCTGCACCGGATCTCCACAGACTTTTCCACAAAACACGTAGAAATCGCGCCGCTGCCGTTTGCTTTTTGATGCAGCGAGCTACAGCGTTTGCTGTCTAAGATTCAGAAGAGAACACACAAGAGAACGCACATCAGCGTGCACAAGCCAATGCAGTCTCAGACGAACCCACGGTGGCTTTAGACCGCCCCACACCCAAGGACATTTATGCCGATCGCCGTTCCCTCAATCACCGCTTTACCCACCGCCGTGAGCTCAGGTGCCTCAAGTCAAGGCACCTCCGCACCTTCGGCTGTGTTGTTGACTCCTGCACATAGCGCCTCCGCCTATCAGGGCTACCAAATCATTCGTCGCAACGGCGCGGTGGTGTCATTCGAGCCCAGCAAAATTGCAGTGGCTTTGATGAAGGCATTTCTGGCCGTGCACGGCACCCAAGGCGCGGCGTCAGCCAGCGTGCGCGAAACGGTGGACGGCCTCACCGAGTTGGTGGTGCGCGCCTTGTTGCGCTCGCGTCCGGGCGGTGGCACCTTCCACATTGAGGACGTGCAAGACCACGTCGAGCTGGGCTTGATGCGCGGCAGCCACCATGAAGTGGCGCGCGCTTACGTGCTCTACCGCGAGCGCCGTTCGCAAGAGCGCTCCAAACAGGTTCAGCCCACCGCCGCGCCCGAAGCGCAGTTGACGGTGCTTGATCGAGGTCAGCGTGTGCCGTTGAATTTGGAGCGCCTCAGCAGCCTCATCGCATCGTCGTGTGCCGATCTCGGCAGCGAGGTCAAGCCTGAGCCCATCCTGGCCGAAACCAAGCGCAACTTGTACGACGGCGTGCCCATCGACGAAGTGCACAAAGCCGCCATCTTGGCCGCCCGCACGCTGATTGAGAAAGACCCTGGCTACACCCGCGCCACCTCGCGCTTGTTGCTGCACACCATCCGCAAAGAAATTTTGGGTGAAGAAGTGCTGCACGCCGAAATGCACACCCGCTACGCAGAGTACTTCCCCGGCTACGTCAAGAAAGGCGTCGACGCCGAGCTGCTCGACGAAAAAATGATGCAGTTCGACTTGGTGCGTCTGGGTGCCGCGCTCAAAGCTGACCGCGATTTGCAGTTTGACTACCTCGGCCTGCAAACCCTGTTTGATCGCTACTTTTTGCACATCGACGAAGTGCGCATCGAGTTGCCACAAGCCTTTTTCATGCGCGTGGCCATGGGCTTGGCGCTGGGCGAAATCGACCGTGAAGCACGCGCAATTGAGTTCTACGAAGTGCTGTCCACCTTCGACTTCATGAGCAGCACGCCCACCTTGTTCAACGCCGGCACGCGCCGCTCGCAACTGTCGAGTTGCTACCTCACCACCGTGGCCGACGACCTGGACGGCATTTACGAAGCGCTGAAAGAAAACGCGTTGCTGTCGAAGTTTGCCGGCGGCCTGGGCAACGACTGGACCAATGTGCGCGCCCTGGGCTCACACATTAAGGGCACCAACGGCAAGAGCCAAGGGGTGGTTCCTTTCTTGAAAGTGGTCAATGACACCGCCGTGGCAGTGAACCAAGGCGGCAAACGCAAAGGCGCGGTCTGCGCTTACTTGGAAACTTGGCACCTCGACATCGAAGAGTTTTTGGAGCTGCGCAAGAACACCGGCGACGACCGCCGCCGCACGCACGACATGAACACCGCGAACTGGATTCCAGATCTGTTCATGCGCCGTGTCATGGAAGGTGGCGACTGGACTTTGTTCTCGCCGAGCAACTGCCCTGACCTGCACGACAAGTTCGGCCGCGAGTTCGAAATCGCGTACGCCGGCTACGAAGCCAAAGCCGCGCGCGGCGAACTCAAGCTGTTCAAGACCATGCCGGCCAGCGACCTGTGGCGCAAGATGTTGTCGATGCTGTTCGAGACCGGCCACCCTTGGATCACCTTCAAGGATGCGTGCAACGTGCGCTCGCCTCAGCAGCACGTCGGCGTGGTTCATTCCAGCAACCTGTGCACCGAGATCACCTTGAACACCAGCGAAACCGAAATCGCGGTATGCAACCTCGGTTCGGTCAACCTGACGCATCACTTGACCACTGTTGAAGGCCCCAATGGTCCCATGCGTCAGATCGACCACGTCAAGTTGAAGAAGACGATTTCCACCGCGATGCGCATGCTCGACAACGTCATCGACATCAACTACTACGCAGTGAAAAAGGCACGCGACTCCAACCTGCGTCACCGTCCGGTGGGCTTGGGCATCATGGGCTTTCAAGACTCGCTGTATGAGCTGCGCGTGCCTTACGCGTCTGACGACGCAGTGCAGTTCGCGGATCAATCCATGGAAGCGGTTTGCTACTACGCCTACTGGGCTTCCACCGAATTGGCTGCCGAGCGCGGGCGCTATTCCAGTTACCGTGGCTCGCTGTGGGATCGCGGCATCTTGCCGATCGACTCACTCGACTTGCTCGTTGAGCAGCGCGGCGGCTATGTGGAAGTTGATCGCAGCATCAGCATGGACTGGAGCGCACTGCGCAGCCGGATCAAAGAACACGGCATGCGCAACTCCAATTGCGTGGCGATTGCGCCGACCGCCACCATTTCCAACATCGTGGGCGTGAGTGCCTCTATCGAGCCGTCGTTCGGCAACCTGTCGGTCAAGTCCAACTTGTCAGGCGAGTTCACCATCGTTAACGAAGCCCTGGTTCGTGACTTGAAAAAGCTCGGCCTGTGGGACGACGTGATGGTCATGGACCTCAAACACTTCGACGGCTCGCTGCGCCGCATCGACCGCGTCCCTGAAGATTTGAAGGCGCTCTACGCCACGGCGTTTGAAGTCGAAACACAGTGGCTGGTGGAAGCTGCCGCGCGCCGTCAGAAGTGGATTGACCAAGGCCAGTCGCTCAACATTTACATGGCCGGGGCTTCAGGCAAAAAGCTCGACGAGACCTACAAACTCGCGTGGCTGCGCGGCTTGAAAACCACTTACTACCTCCGCACCGTGGGGGCCACGCACGCCGAGAAATCGACCGTCAAGGCGGGGCAGATGAATGCCGTATCGAGTGGTCCTTCGTCCGATGCGGCAGCGGTGATTGCCAAAGCGCAAGCGGGTGTGGCGGGTGCGGGTTCGGCGGTCTACAACGCGCTGAGTACCGAACCTGCTACCGACATGAAGTTTTGCTCCATCGACAACCCCGATTGTGAGGCGTGCCAGTGAATTTAAAGCGCGTCGCCGAGGGCGAGTAGGAATCGATTTTGAAATGGCATCGAGATTCTCTCGATGCGACAGCGCAACAAACGCCAGCATTGAAGACGCATCGATGTCAATAATTGCTTGGTGTTTGAACGCAACACTCCGATAATTTACAAGCACTGGAAAATAAATATGTTGGTCTGGGAAGACGAAGTCAAATCTGCTGAAGTTGCCAAGGCGCCTGCGTCCAGCATTGCAAATGCGGTGGCATCTCATTTGAGCCATTCGCGTGCGGCACAGTCGTCGCCTGCTTTGGCTGCGGCCATGGCGGAGATTGGTATTCCGTTGACGCCGACGACGGTGGTGCCTGGTACACCTGTCGCACCTGTCGTACCTGTCACATTTGTTGCGCCCGTTGCGCCTGTATTGCCAACTTCGGACGCGACAGTAACCGCCGCCCCGCCTGCGGCGCGTCGTGTCAATGCAGCTGACAAACGCATCATCAACGGTCGCACAGACGTCAATCAACTGGTGCCGTTTAAATACAAATGGGCTTGGGAAAAATACCTCGCCACGTGCGCCAACCACTGGATGCCGCAAGAGGTGAACATGTCGCGAGATATTGCGACCTGGAAAGACCCCAACGGTTTGACCGAAGACGAGCGCCGCATCATCAAGCGAAATTTGGGTTTCTTCGTCACTGCCGATTCACTGGCCGCCAATAACATCGTGTTGGGCACTTACCGCCACATCACTGCGCCGGAATGCCGCCAGTTTTTGTTGCGCCAAGCGTTTGAAGAGGCCATCCACACCCACGCCTACCAATATATTGTCGAATCGCTGGGTTTGGAAGAGAGCGAAATCTTCAATGCCTACAACGAGGTTCAGTCGATCCGCGACAAAGACGAATTTCTGATCCCGTTCATCAACGCGATCATGGACCCGCATTTCAACACCGGCACTTTAGAAAACGACCGCGTGTTGTTGAAGTCGCTGATTGTGTTTGCCTGTCTGATGGAAGGTTTGTTCTTTTACGTTGGCTTCACGCAGATTTTGGCGCTCGGTCGCCAAAACAAGATGACAGGTGCTTCAACGCAGTACCAATACATTTTGCGCGACGAGTCCATGCACTGTAATTTCGGCATTGACCTCATTAACCAGATCAAGCTGGAAAATCCAAATTTGTGGACGCCTGAATTCAAGGCCGAAATCAACGTCTTATTCATGAAAGCGGTGGAGCTGGAATACCGTTACGCTGAAGACACGATGCCGCGTGGCGTGTTGGGCATGAATGCGTCTATGTTCAAAGGCTATTTGCGTTACATCGCCAATCGCCGCGCCACGCAAATCGGTTTGGCTGAGTTGTTCCCGAATGAAGAAAATCCATTCCCATGGATGAGCGAAATGATCGACCTGAAAAAGGAAAGTAATTTCTTTGAAGTGCGCGTGACTGAGTACCAGTCTGGCGGCGCATTGTCTTGGGATTGAAAACCGCTGAGCGATACAGCTCCAGGTCAAAGTGAGAGGTCAAGATCAGTGCAACGCGACGCCTAGAAATAGCTTGAAAAGCGATAAGTAAAAATCGTCAATCTGTTTTAAAAAATGGCAAACGAGGCGCAACCAGATTCACCGTACCGCAGCGGCCAACTTGGGGCTCTGAGGACGTCGAATAGCCGACAGGCGGCGAGCTAGTTCAAAGCCTGTTGGTTTTTTTCAACTTGATCAAGGAGAAGTGTTATGGCAACTGCGAAAAAGGTCCCCGTGGCCAAAAAATCTGTACCGATGAAAAAAGTCGTTGCAAAGAAGGCTGCACCTGCGAAGAAAGTAGTACCGGCCAAAAAGGCTGCTGTGAAGCAGGTTGCGGCCAAGAAAGCGGCTCCAGCCAAGAAGGCTGCGCCAGCCAAAAAAGCGGCTCCTAAGAAAGCGGCACCAGCCAAGAAAGCGGCTGCTAAGAAAGCTGCGCCGGCTAAGAAGGTCGCTGCCAAGAAAGCAGCTCCAGCCAAGAAGGCCGCTCCGGCCAAGAAAGCTGTCGCCAAAAAAGCTCCTGCCAAGAAGGCCGCTGCAAAGAAAGCGCCGGCAAAGAAAGCAGCCGCCAAAAAGGCACCTCCCGCTCCTGCTGCCCCTGCAGTCAAATCAGCCGCAGCCAAGCCAGCAGCAGTGAAGCCTGCTGTTGTTAAGCCTGCGGTTGTGAAGCCTGCGGCACCAGCACCGAAAACGGCGCTGAGCCCGCAAGCCGCATGGCCCTTCCCGACGGGCAGCAAGCCCTGAGCGTTGGAGATTCCATAGTGCTCACGCACTGTGGTCAGGCGAGAACTCGCAGCCATGTTTTTTGGCGACGGGCCCGCTTTGAGCTCCAAGCAATAAACCCAGCCTCGGCTGGGTTTTTTATGCCTGCCAGCCTCGGCTGGGTTTTTTTATGCCCGTCAACCTCAGCTGCATTTTTTTATGCCCGCTAGCGCACAATTTTTGTGTGTCCGCGCGCAGCGTCAGCCAACCGATGTTTCACAAACCCAGCGCAACGCGATCCAGCTGATGGTTCTGACCACCTCGGCTGGCGATCTTGATGGCACCCACCTGATTGCCCAGGCTCACGCAGCGCTCCAGCGGCCAACCGCGTTCCAAGCCATAGAGCAGGGCACCGCGAAACGCGTCACCGCAACCGGTCGGGTCGAGCACTTCGTTGGCTTTTACGCCGGGCACATGGGTGCGAACGCCTTGCTCCCACACCTCGCAGCCGTCGGCGGCCAGGGTCACGATCACGCCTTTCAGATGCGAACGTGACAGCACTTCCAAGCTCTTGCCGGTGCGTTCGCTGAGCATGCGTGCTTCGTAGTCATTGACGGTCACCCACGTCGCTTGCGACACGAAATGATTCAACTCATCGCCGTTGAACATCGGCAACCCTTGGCCGGGGTCAAAGACGAAAGGAATGCCAGCAGCCGACAGTTGCGCTGCGTGTTGAATCATGGCGTCACGTCCGTCGGGCGCAATGATGGCCACTTTCAGTTCGCTGGAACTAGGTACTGCGGTGTGGTGCGCCTCACTCATGGCCCCGGGGTGAAAGGCGGTGATTTGGTTGTTGTCGGTGTCGGTGATGATGAAGGCCTGCGCGGTGTAACTCTCTTCCACCACCCGAATCTGGGCGGTGCTGCAGCCCCACGAATTCAGACGCGCTAGGTAGTCTGCTGCGTCGTTGCCCAGCGCGGCCATCACGACGGCAGCGCCTCCCAACAAGTTCAGGTTGTAGGCAATGTTGCCCGCGCAGCCACCGTACTCGCGGCGCAAGGTTGGCACGAAGAACGACACATTCAAAATGTGCAATTGCTCGGGCAGAATTTGCTCTCTGAAGCGACCAGGAAACACCGTGATGGTGTCAAACGCAAGGGATCCGCAAATCAGTGCCGCCATGGCCGCTCCATAAAAGTAAATCGAAAAGGAATTCAATCCAGCGAACAGACCAGGCTCAGGGATAAAACACTTCCACCGTGTAGCCCGTGACTCGCTTCTCGGCTGCTGTCAGCATCAGACTCAAAGTCGTGTCGGCACCTGCGTTCAGGCCCGGCGAGCTGACCATGAAGTCGCTGGGCGCGAGCGCTCGGCGCGCCACCAACTGACCGGCCGCATCCGTCAAGCTCAAATCGACTGATGGCAAAGCCACCGTCATGCTGCCGCGATTGCGCAAACTGACCGACAACTTGAATGCCTCGGAGCCGGGAATGGTGTGAGTCAGAGCCGTGCTCTCTACCGCCAAGTCTTCGATGCGTCGTGGCAGCCCCACGCTGCATTGCAACCAGACGCATGCGCTGACCAAAGTCGGCTTCGTTTGCGGAAAGCGTTGTGCCAGCACGTCGCGGAAATGGTGGGCTGCTTGAACGCCCAGCACGGCCAGCAACAACACGGCCGCCAACGCCAATCCCAAGCGCGCGCTGGAACCTTTCCAGCGTTGTGCCTTGTCGGCGTGGCGAACAAAATCGGGCGATTTCGACGCTTGCTCGGACGCCATGAAATCTGAAAACTCAGCGTTTGCGGACGCGGGCTCGCCGGGTGCCACCGCCAGCACTGGATCGGCGAGTGCAAGCTCAGTCGTCTGCGCTCGCGGTGTTTCTGCGGACGGTGTGATTTCGCTGTCCGCTTGCTCAGGAAATCGGGCCGTGGCGTGGGCGAGGGCGGGGGCTGAGACCTTTGAATAAGGAGGCGCAGAAAGCGGCGCGGGTGCCGTCGCGACCGAAGGCGCTTGTGTTCCATATGCGGCTGCTGCTACCGAATGAGCTGGTGCTGGTGCCGTGAATTCAGGCTCGGGTGCCGTCTCTGCCTGCCGTTTGGAGGGCCACTCGGGAGGCGCATCGCGCTCCAAGTCGAACAGACCCTCCATGGCGCTG
>JANPNT010000421.1:0-2141 GCA_031427655.1 Burkholderiales bacterium | reverse complement strand
CGCGCGTCCCCACGCGTTGCGTGTGGCGATAAGCGGATTCGGCAGTCCCGACTACATCGCGCTGCAACAGCTGGCCGTGAAAAACATCAAGTTGACGCCGGTACCACGGCTGAGTCCGAAAGACAAATACCAGGCGCTGGTCGACGGCGAGGCCGATGCCCTTTACGAGCAACTGGGAGACGTGCGCAGCTTCGTCGAAGCCAGGCAGGTGCGGCCGATCCTGATGTTCAACCGGGCGCAGCCGGGGGTTGCCAGCGGTGGCGTTCCGACATCGGGCGACCTGGGTCTGGGCAATGGCCTGGAGCAGTTCCGCGCATTCGTCGTGAAGGCCGGAACCAACCCGCAGGCGGTCGCAGCATTGGCCTCGGCGTTCGAGCGCATCGGCACGTCGCCCGACTACAAGATTTTCCTGGAAAAGCAAGTCGCCGCCATGGACAGCTTCGTTGCTGTCACGGGAGCGCGCACTTTCATGGAGCGTGACCTCGCACGGATGAAGCTGGTCGTCGACAGTCTTCCGCTACATGCTCAGCATTTGTTTCACGATAAGCCACACACGGAACTGCCGGAAGGATTCTGAGTGGACATGTAGGGCTCGCCTACCAGCACAAGGCGCATTTTAGTCCTCACTGGTAGTCCACTGGCCTACCAGGGAACTAGCCACTTGCGCAAGTGTTTCTTGAGATCTTTTTTGCCCAGCGCAGCTCCTCACATGCATGCAGCCAGCGTGATTGCAGCCAAAAATTAAGGGAAAACAAGTGTCTGCATTACCTGACCGCTCCCCCACCGGTATCGTCTCACCCGGCTTACTTGATAAAGAACGCACCATTGCAGGTCCCGGCTTCAACCGGTGGCTGGTACCGCCGGCAGCGCTAGCGATTCACCTTTGCATTGGAATGTCCTACGGCTTTTCCGTGTTTTGGTTGCCGCTTTCAGAGGCGCTTGGTAGCGGTGTCGCGGTCTGCGGCAAGGATGAAAGCTTTTGGGCCGAGTTGATCACGACTAGCTGCAACTGGTGTATTGCGACCCTCGGCTGGATGTTTACGCTGTTCTTTGTGTTTCTTGGCTGCACCGCAGCGCTCTGGGGCACTTGGATCGAGCATGCAGGACCGCGCAAAGCCGGCGTTGTAAGCGCGCTGTGCTGGTGCGGCGGAATGATGCTGTCCGCGCTCGGCATCTACATGCATCAGTTCTGGATGATGATCCTCGGCTCCGGCGTGGTTGGAGGCATCGGCCTTGGACTCGGTTATCTTAGCCCCGTCAGCACGCTGATCAAGTGGTTCCCAGACCGGCGTGGCATGGCGACGGGCATGGCCATCATGGGTTTCGGCGGCGGTGCAATGATCGGCTCGCCGCTCGCCTACGATCTCATTAAGTTTTTTTCCACGCCTACCGACGTCGGCGTTATGAAGACTTACGTCGTCATGGGGTTGGTCTATTTCGTCTTCATGCTTGGCGGTGCATTCGGTTACCGCATCCCACCGAGTGGTTGGAAGCCAGCCGGCTTGACAGCGCCTACCGCGAACCTCACAAACATTATGATTACACAGGGCAACGTGCACGTGAGGCGGATCTGGGGGATTCCGCAATTCTGGCTGATTTGGATCGCGCTGTGCATGAATGTAAGCGCCGGCATTGGCGTGATCGGTATGGCTAGCCCGATGCTGCAAGAAGTGTTTGGCGGCAGCTTGATCGGGGTGCCAAAGCCCTTCGCCGACCTTGACAAATCCCAGCTCACCGCCATTGCGGGCGTCGCCGCAGGCTTCGCGGCACTGCTGAGCCTGTTCAACATCGGGGGGCGTTTCTTCTGGGCAAGTCTCTCCGACAAGCTTGGCCGCAAACTCACCTATTCTTTGTTCTTCGTGCTCGGCGCTTTGCTGTATTCGAGCCTGCCTGCCAGCGCCAGCGCCGGCAGCCAACTGCTTTTCGTGACTGCAGCGTGCATCATCCTCAGCATGTACGGGGGTGGCTTCGCCACCCTGCCAGCCTACCTGGCCGACTTATTTGGTACGCAAATGGTAGGGCCCATTTTTGGACGACTGCTGACCGCGTGGGCAACAGCAGGTATTCTCGGTCCGGTGGTTGTCAACTACATGCGTGAGTACCAGCTTGGTCTCGGTCTTCCGCGTGAGCAGGTCTACAAC
>JANPNT010000420.1:0-7062 GCA_031427655.1 Burkholderiales bacterium | reverse complement strand
TGCCTGGCCAGTGGCGCTGGTTGGACGGGCCGCGGGTGCTTTACCCCGCCGCAACGACGGGCTAAACCAATACCTTTTGAATGCTCAAGTGCAGCTGATCCGATAGCGCCCGTCGGTCTAAATTCGCGCTCTCCACGGGTGGCAGCAAATTCACATGCACCCGCAAGTTGTCGGCCATGACCACCCACCACAGCGACTGCGCGATGGTGGTGTTGCCCACAAACGCCACCGCTTCGCTGAAGGCGTGGTGGTCGTCTGAATAGCGCAGCGCAATCGGCTGAACCGGCGCTTGGCTGGAAATGGCGGCTTGCAGCAGGTTGGCGTGAAAAGGCAGCAGGGCATGGCCGGTGCTGGTGGTGCCTTCGGGAAACACAGCCACCAACTCGCCGTCTTTCAATGCCTCGGCCACCAAGTGCACCACGCGCAACGCGTCGCGCTTGCGTTCGCGCTCGATGAACAGCGTGCCGCCGCAGGCGACCAACCATCCCAACAACAGCCATTGACGCACATCGGCTTTGGACACAAAGCGAGCGGGCTGCACCGAGTCAACCGCCAGGATGTCGAGCCACGACACATGGTTGGCCACGAACAGCGTGGCCGCGGTGTTGGCCGTGCCGCTGGTGGTGAGCGTGAGGCCCAAGGCGCGCAGCATGCGGCGCGACCACAGGCCCACGGTGCGCATGCGCTGGGCCTTGCTGCGAAACGGAAAAATCACGCCGCAAATCAGCGCGCCTTGCAGTGTGTAGAACACGCAAGCGGATACGCGCCACAGCGCGCGAAGCATTCGCGAACTGTTCAAAATGAACACTCGCAAGGTTCCAGGCATGGTCAAGATCAGGTCGACACCGAGGCGTCAAACGCCACGTGACCCGACACGATGGTGAACTTCACGCGGCCCGGCAATTCATGGCCGGTGAACGGTGTGTGCTTGCCTTGGCTCTTGAGTTGCGCGCCTTGCACCTGCCAGTATTCGTCGAGCTTGAACACACACAAATCGGCCATGCCGCCGTCCACCAATTTGCCCGCGCTCGACGCCAATGAACCCAGCGCATCACCGAGCACTTGCACCGGGCGGTGGGTGATGGTGGCCAGCGTTTGGGTCAGCGGCAGGCTCATTTGGTCGCCCCATTTCAGCGCCAAACTCAGCAGCAACTCCAAGCCAGTGGCGCCGGGTTCGGCTTCGGCGAAGGGCAGGTTTTTGGCGTCTGCGTCGACCGGCGTGTGGTCGCTCACCAAGGCGTCGATGGTGCCGTCGGCCAGGCCCGCTCGGATGGCGTCGCGGTCGCGCTGCTGGCGCAGCGGCGGAGTCAGGCGCATGGCGGAGTTGAAGTAGCCGATGTCCATGTCGGTGAGGTGCAGCTGATTGATGCTCACGTCGGCCGTGATGGGCAAGCCTTCGGCCTTGGCGCGGCGCACCAACTCCACTCCGGCGGCGCTGCTGAGTCGGCACAGGTGAACGCGCGCGCCGGTGTCGCGCACCAACTCAAAGATGGTGTTCAGGGCAATGGTCTCTGCAATCACCGGCACCCCTGCCAGGCCCATGCGCGTGGCCAGCGCGCCTTTGGCGGCCACACCGCCACCCAAGTAACCGTCTTGCGGACGCAGCCACGTGGTGTACCCGAAGGTGCTGGCGTATTGCAGCGCGCGGTGCAACACCAGGGTGTCGTTCAGCGCCACTTCGGCTTGCGAAAACCCGACGCAACCGGCCTCGGTCAGCTCGGCCATTTCAGTCAGCGCCGCGCCGTGCAAACCGCGTGTGAGCGCGCCGAGCGGGAACAGGCGCGACTGGTTCAAATTGCGGGCGCGGTACTTCAGCATCTCGACCAAACCGGGCTCGTCCAGCGGCGGGTCGGTGTCGGGCGGGCACACCAAGCTGGTCACACCGCCAGCCACGGCGGCCGCCATTTCTGACTCCAGCATGGCTTCGTGTTCATGCCCCGGTTCGCGCAGGCGCACGGCCAAATCGACCAGGCCGGGAGCGACGACGAAGCCGCTGGCGTCGAGGCTTCGGTTGGGGTGGAAGTCGCTGCTCACGCTGCCAAGCGCGACGATACGACCCGCCGCAATGGCCACATCACCCAGGCTGTCGTGACCCGTGGCCGGATCAATCAACCGACCGTTTTTGATGAGTAGCTTCACGCTGAATTCCCTGCAATCGTGGACATCACCGCCATGCGCACCGCAATGCCAAAGGTCACTTGCGGCAGGATGACGCTTTGCTTGCCGTCGGCCACCGACGAGTCAATTTCAACGCCGCGGTTGATGGGGCCGGGGTGCATGACGATGGCGTCGGGTTGGGCCAGCGCCAGCTTTTCCGCGGTGAGGCCGTAGTTCTTGAAAAACTCACCGGCCGAGGGCAACATGGCACCGCTCATGCGTTCGTTTTGCAGGCGCAGCATGATGATGACATCGGCCCCTTTGATGCCTTCTTTCATGTCGTGGCACACACGCACACCCATCTCTTTCAAGTCGCCGGGCACCAAGGTTTTGGGCCCCACCGCGCGCACCTCGGCCACGCCCAAAGTGGTGAGCGCGTGAATGTCGGAGCGCGCCACGCGCGAGTGCACGATGTCGCCGACGATGGCCACGGTGAGGTTGCTGAAGTCCTTCTTGAAATGGCGAATGGTGTACATGTCGAGCAGACCTTGCGTGGGGTGCGCATGGCGGCCGTCACCGGCGTTGATGACGTGCACATGCGGCGCGCAGTGCTGTGCGATCAAATACGGCGCGCCGCTTTCGCTGTGGCGCACCACAAACATGTCGGCGTGCATGGCGCTGAGGTTGGCAATGGTGTCGAGCAGGCTTTCGCCCTTGGCCGCACTGGAGCGCGCAATGTCGAGGTTGATGACGTCAGCGCTCAGGCGCTTGGCGGCAATCTCAAACGTGGTGCGGGTGCGCGTGCTGTTTTCAAAAAACAAATTGAAAATGCTTTTGCCGCGCAGCAAGGGCACCTTTTTGACCTCGCGGTCGTTCACGCTGAGGAAGGTACCCGCGGTGTCCAAAATTTGGTGAATCAGCGCGCGCGGCAGGCCTTCAATTGACAACAAGTGAATCAACTCGCCGTGTGAATTGAGCTGGGGGTTTTTCTTCATGGACATGCTCATGGCTTTTCCAAATGGGTTTTCTCCATCTTCATACACACCCAAAACTCCGTTCGCACTGAGTTTGTATTTCCGACTGTCCTGAGCCCGTCGAAGGAAGTGCCACGCCGCGCAAATTTCCGATCATCCTGAGCTTGTCAAAGGACAGGCACAGCCCGAAGGGGCGGGAGTGATGTTTTGAGATTGCGGAACATCATTTCTCTTTGAGTTTGATGTCAAAGCTAAACCGACCATCGTCACCACGCGCGAGCGACAAACGCTGCTCCGCAGGCAGCGCGATGCGCGCCGCTGAATACGCCGCATGCACCGGCATCTCGCGCCCGCCGCGGTCTACCAACACCGCCAAGCTCACGCTGGCCGGGCGACCAAAATCAAACAGCTCGTTGACCACCGCGCGGATGGTGCGGCCGGTGTAGAGCACGTCGTCGATCAGCAACAAATGTTTGCCTTCCACCTCGAACGGCAAGCGCGTGTGGTCGGCCCCGCTG
Organism: Burkholderiales bacterium; assembly: GCA_031427655.1. GTDB lineage: Bacteria > Pseudomonadota > Gammaproteobacteria > Burkholderiales > Burkholderiaceae_C > JANYJJ01. The sequence continues at coordinate 3,473 of JANPNT010000420.1, read as the reverse complement.
GCCATGCCGCGCGAGTTGAAGTCGTCGCGGTGCAAGGCGCTCGAGATGACACCCAACGTCACGCCCACCTGGCCTTCAAGTTTCAAGTCGCGTTGCAAGCGCTCGGCCAGCCAGGCACCGCCTGACCAGATGCCGACGAGGGCGGTGTCAGCGCTTTTATGTGTACTTTTGTGTGCGCTGATTAAGCCGCGCACGCCGCTGAGCAAGTCCAGGTAAAGCGCTTCGGCGTCAAGTGGCAAGGTCACGGCAAAGCCCTCAGGTGTTGTTCAAGAATGATGGCGGCACTGGTGGCGTCTAGATCGGCGGCGTTCATCGAATGCGCCTCGGTGGTGGTGTAACGCTCATCGACTTCGATCACAGCCAAACCAAAACGGCCGTGCAACTGGCGGCCAAAACGGCGCGCACGTTCGGTGTTCTCGTGGGCCACGCCGTCGGGGTGAAACGGCACGCCGATCACCAAGGCATCGGGCTGCCATTCGCTGATGAATTTTTGGATGCGCTCGAAGCGCTGCGCTCCAGTGGCGGCAATGGTGCCCAGCGGCTGCGCGGTGCGGGTGACGGTGTTGCCGTGGGCCACGCCGACGCGCAAGGTGCCAAAATCGAATGCTAAAAACGAACGGTGAACGTTTTTGGCAACGTTTGAAGCAACAGCAACAGCAGCAGCAGCCGACGGTGGCGCTGCCGTCACAGCCATCAAGCGTGGCCCACCTGCTGGCTCAACATACCCGCGCGGATGCCCAACAGCGACAGCGCCTTGCCGTAACGCTGCTCTACCGGCGTGTCAAAAATAATCTCGGGCGCAGCACTCACGTTGATCCAGTTATTGCGGCTCATTTCGTCTTCCAACTGGCCTGCGCCCCAACCGCTGTAGCCCAGCGTGATGAGCACTTTTCTAGGGCCGGTGCCGCTTGAAAGCGCTTCCAGCACATCTTTGCTGGTGGTCATTTCCAGCCCGCCTTTGATCTTCAGCGACGACGCATACGGCGGCACCGCCTCCGACTGGCTGGCTGCGCCTTCGTGCAGCACAAAGCCGCGCTCGGTTTGCACCGGGCCACCAAAGTACACCGGTTCGTCGGCCATGTCGGCGCGGTCGAGTGGCAGCTCCACCCGTTCAAACAAGTTGCGCAGCTTGATGTTAATCGGCTTGTTGATGACCAAACCCAGCGCGCCTTTGTCGGTGTGCTCACAAAGGTAGATGACGGCCCCCGCGAAGGTGTCGCCCTCCAAGCCCGGCATGGCGATTAAAAATTGGTTGCTGAGGTTTTTTGAGTCGGACTTCATGCCCGCATTTTATTCCTGCGGCAGACTCGCGGCATGAACAAAAACACCGACAAACCGCTGGAATCCGCCCTCGTGTGGCTGCGCCGTGACTTGCGTACCGAAGACCACGCCGCACTACATCAAGCCTGCAAGGCCGCCAAGCAAGTTTGGTGCGCCTTCATCTTCGACCGCGACATCCTGGATTCGTTACCGAAGGCCGACCGCCGCGTCGAGTTCATCCACGACAGCTTGGAGCAAGTTCACGCCCAACTCGCGGATTGGGGCACAGCCCACGGCCACGTTGGTGTGGGCTTGATCGTGCGCCACGCCGTGGCATCGACAGAAATTCCCAAACTGGCCGCCGAGCTGAAAGTGCAAGCCGTCTACGCCGCCCACGACGACGAGCCCGCCGCCTTGGCGCGCGATGCCAAGGTGCGCGCCGCCCTGGCCACCGAGGGCCGCGCTTGGCACAGCTTCAAAGACCACGTGGTGTTCGAGCGCAGCGAAGTGCTCACCCTGGCCAGCAAGCCCTACAGCGTGTTCACGCCCTACAAAAACGCCTGGCTCAAAAAGGTCGATGCCGACCACCTCAGTGCGTTTGATGTGGCACCCCAAGCGGCCAGCTTGGCGGCGCTTCCCAATGGAATTGAAGGCGGCGTGCCGAGCCTGGATTCGCTGGGCTTCCAACGCACCAACCTGCATGATTTGAAAATCCCCATCGGTCAAGACGGCGGCAAAGTTTTGCTCGCCGAATTCCTCACCCGCATCGACGACTACGAAGACGCGCGCAACTTCCCTGCCGTCAAAGGGCCGAGTTACTTGTCGGTGCATTTGCGCTTTGGCACGGTGTCCATCCGCGAGCTGGCGCGCTCGGCTTGGGCCCGTGTGAAGGCAGGCTCGCGCGGTGCCGAGGTGTGGTTGTCGGAGCTGATTTGGCGCGATTTTTATCACCAAATATTGCACCACCACCCACGCGTGGTGGGCGCCAGCTTCAAGGCGGAATATGACGCCATTCAATGGGAACAAGGCGAGCCTGCGCGGGCCTTGTTCGCCGCGTTTTGCGAAGGCCGCACCGGCTACCCACTGGTGGACGCGGCCATGGCGCAAATCAACCAAACCGGCTACATGCACAACCGCCTGCGCATGGTGGTGGCCAGCTTTTTGGTGAAAGACCTGGGCCTGGATTGGCGCTGGGGCGAAGCCTATTTCGCCCTGCACCTGAACGACTTCGACCTCGCCTCCAACAACGGCGGCTGGCAATGGGCCGCGTCCACCGGCTGCGACGCGCAACCCTACTTCCGCATCTTCAACCCCACGGCGCAGAGCGAAAAGTTTGACGCGCAGGGCAAGTTCATCAGACGTTACGTGCCGCAGTTGGCTGCGTTGCCTAACGCTGCGCTGCACGCGCCGTGGGCGGCCAAGCCGGTGGAGTTGGCGGCAGCGGGGATCGTGATTGGGCGGGACTATCCGGCGCCGGTGGTGAGGCACGATGAGGCGCGGGCGGTGACTTTGAAGCGATATGCGGTGGTGAAGGGGTGAGGGTGAAATTAACGAGGTCGCACTTTTACAGGAAGGTCAAACTGGGAGTTTTGACTCGATGCTGATCCCAGCCACCTTGAAAAGCTGGAGCATTCGGCCAACTTCGGTTCCCGCTAGGGTTTTGCTCAAGACAGGTGAAATTGTGTTGAGCATTTGCCGGAGGTCAAGTATTTCAATAGGGTTGCCGCCGAGAGACTGAATGAACTTTGGATTTTTTTCCCACGGGGTTTTGCTACCGACGACCTTCGTCACGGCTAGAACGTAAGTGAACTCTTTCTGTCCAGTCGCTGACTCGACCGCGGAAAGGAATGCTTCGGACCACTTTGGACTGACGAGTTCTCGGAAGCCCTTCCACGCGGGCCTGCCACTAGCTTTCTTGTTCTGCTCGATATCGCTCATCACGCTGGATGGCACAAACCCGCCTTGCCAACTCTTGCAGCTGACTACCTTCACGCGATCAACACCGGTGCGCGACGGGTGGTATCCGATCATTGACCTTGCCCCTCATCCACGTACCCCGTAGCCCTCATTTTCGCGGCGTGTTTTGACTGAGCCGTGCGCCAGTTTTCTTCAAACCGCATCGGGCTGACATAGCCCAAGGTGCAGTGAAGTCTGCGGTGGTTGTAGAACGTCAACCAGTCCACCACCTCGTCCATCGCCGCGCGCAGCGTGGC
>JANPNT010000419.1:0-6607 GCA_031427655.1 Burkholderiales bacterium | reverse complement strand
CTTAGCTTCGTCCAGGCTGCGGCACGTATGAAGCTTTCGCAATCGGCCTTCAGCCGGAGCATTCAGGCGTTAGAACTTGAGCTCGGAATCGAACTCTTCGTTCGAAACAACCGGCGCGTGTCGATCACTGGCGCCGGGCGTGAGTTGTTGGAAGACGCTCGCCAGATACTCGCTCATGCAGATCGGTTTGCGCAAGCGGCTGCGCGCCTGAGCGGCTCAACACACGGCTCTGTGCGCATTGCGACGAATCCCTATGCCGCGCACGTCCTCGCGGCCAGCGTCATTCAATTAGTTCGCTCTACACAGCCCGGTCTTCAAGTGCACTGCGATCAGTTCGATGCCGATCAGCTTGCTCCGGCCCTGCGCCGCGCTGAATATGAGTTCTGCATTAGCGAGACCGCGCCGCACCGGGGACAGGAAGGCTTGCACGTTGAGTCGTTCGCATCGGTGCCTATTGGCTTCGTGGTGAGAGCCGGCCACCCACTCCTGTCGCGGGCTTCACTACTTCCAGTCGATCTGCTGGCCTATGGGCTAGCGGCCAACGAGCTTCCACCTGCCTACCGATCCGCGCTCAGTGACTGGTTCCGTCTCAAACCAGATCAGGCGCTCAGGCTGGCCGTCAGCGGCAACAACGCTTTTGCCCACTGGCAACTGATTCATCGCACTGATCTGGTCGGCCTAGCTGCGCTGCCCGCTTACGGCCATGCGCTGCGTGCAGGGCGACTTGTGCAGCTGCCTTTAAAACTGCCAGCTTCTCTGCAGAGCGACATTGGTCTGGTGCGTTTGGCCGAACAGCGACTGTCGCAACCCGCTGAAGCGTTGGTAGCCGCATTTCGCCAACACGCCATCTCGACGGCTTCTATGCATTACCAGAAATCCGCGCAATGAGCCGGCCGCACCTTCACGCCGCGGATCCTGTGGCCGGATCCGCGTTCACGCATCTGGTCACGTGGTGCAGATGGGGTGGCTGGGCTTGCGCCATGCGTGGCGAAACCAAGCCCCCGACAGGCTCTGTACTGACTACACATTGAATCTACGGTTAACTCATAAGGACTCACAAATGGACATGCAAGCACTACAACTATTTCTTAGCACTACGGTCACGCAATTGGCGATCAAAATCGTTAGCGCCCTCGCGTTTTGGATCCTAGGCCGATGGTTGATCGGCAAGGTCGTTGGTTTGATGCAGGCGGCCATGAACCGCAATCACATTGATCCGACGTTGACCAAGTACCTTGCCTCGATCATCAACGTCGCGTTAAACATCGCATTGGTGCTCGGCATCCTGGGCTATTTCGGCGTCGAGACGACCAGTTTCGCCGCGATGCTGGCGGGCGCCGGGGTGGCCATCGGATTGGCTTGGAGCGGTATGCTGGGAAACTTCGCAGCCGGGGCTTTCATGCTTGTGCTGCGGCCGTTCAAGGTCAACGACTTCGTGCAGATCGGCGGTGTGCTGGGCACCGTGCACGAGCTGGGACTGTTCGGCACCACGATTGTCACGCCCGACAACGTGTTAACCCTAGTGGGTAACAGCAAGGTATTCGGTGACACCGTCATGAACTTCTCCGCCCGACCAGTGCGGCGGGTTGACCGCACGGCGCAGCTGGCCGGCGGCGTCGACATCAACGATGCGCTGTCGCGTTTCAAGGCCGGGCTGGCGTGTATCACAAACGTAGCCACCGTCCCCGCGCCCGAGGTCAACGTGCTCGACATCAACCTCGTTGGCCCTGTGATTGCCGTGCGCAGCTACTGCCACACCGACCACTACTGGCAGGTGTACTTCGACATGAATGCGATGGTGCTGCGCGTGGCGACTGAGGCTGGCTGGCCGGCTCCAACGCCTGCGCAAATCATGTTCACAAAAACGCTGCAGGCCGGAGCAGAGTCAGTGCCAGCATCCGAATCCACTCGTTCGGCTTAAATACCCGCACCCCGGAAATTTCCATGATTCGTCTCCTGCGTCAGATCCTAAAACGCGCGTTATTGCTTCTCGTCGTTTATCCGGCAATCTCTTGGGCACAGGAACCTACCGCAGCGCCTCCAGCCGGGCCCGTTCAAGGACGGCTGATCGATAACGTCGCGGTCTTCCGCGGCATCCCCTTTGCTGTCCCGCCCGTGGGCGATCTGCGCTGGCGTGAGACGCAGCCGATTCAGCCGTGGACCGATGTACGGCAGACAACCACGGTCGGGCCATCCTGCCCGCAAAAGCGTGGCCTGTCTCTTGAAGGCGGTGGCGACCCGGGGCTGTTGGACGAAGACTGCCTTTACCTGAACGTCTACACGCCGCGAGCCGATCCTGGCGCAAAGCTGCCGGTGATGGTCTGGATCCACGGTGGCGCGCTGATTTTTGGCAGTGGCGGGCTGAAGATTTACGACGGCAGCTCCCTGGCACGGCGTGGGGTGGTGGTTGTGACGATCAACTACCGCCTCGGTCCATTCGGCTTTTTCTCCCATCCCGCACTCGACAAGGAGAAACCGGGGGGCGCCGTCAATTTCGGCCTGCTCGACCAGATCGCCGCGTTGAATTGGGTGAAATCGAACATCGGCGCGTTTGGAGGCGATCCAGAGAAGGTCACCATTTTTGGTCAGTCGGCGGGTGCTCAGAGCGTACTGGCCTTGATGGCCTCGCCGCTTGCCAGCGGCCTGTTCCGGGGCGCGATTGCCGAGAGCCCTTATGGCTTGCCAGGCCACACGCGATCTAAGGCAAACTCCACTGGCGTGGCAATTGCCAATGCAGTCGGCCTGCCCGGGGCTGGCGCGAGCATGGCGGCTCTGCGCAGTGTCCCTGCGACGCGTCTGGCCTCGCTGGAAGGCAAAGGCCTTTCACTGGCACCCGGATTCGTCGTCGGAGACGAAGCAGTGCCTATGCCATTGCTCGAGGCCTTCCAGAAAGGTCGCGAGGCGGCAGTACCGCTCGTCATCGGCAGCAACAGCGACGATGCCAGTGTGGCTGTTGCTTTCGGCATTGACCCGGCGCAACTGATTCAGAAGATGGGCCGGGCGAACGTCCTGGTGCGCCCGTATTACCCAGGCGTTACTGACAACCGTCAGCTGGGCCTCCAGGTGGCGCGCGACGTCGTTTTCACGGCGTTCGCCCGTCGAATCGCCTACCTGCACAGCGCCAGGGCACCGACCTGGCGTTATTACTTCAGTCATGCTGGCACAGCATCAACGGGCGCTGGGCATGGTGCCGAAGTCCCGTTCGCGCTCGGCACAGTCGATTATTGCGGGTGCCTGGGAAGGTCACCGAACGCCGTGGATCGAACGGTAGAGCGCCGGATGGGCGATCGGTGGGCGTCATTCGCAAGCACCGGCAAGCCCGCAGGGGAACTCGTCTGGGAAACCGACAACCGGAGCCGGGGTTGGACGCTGGAAATCGGCGACGACGACTTTAGCCGCCCCGGCTTCATGATCGCTCGGCTCAACGCGTTCATCACAGTCTTGAACGTCGTAGGCCGTCAGGGTAGTCGGTAATGAATAGCGGGGTGCAAGCACGGTCCCGTTTTGCTGAACCCCCGCTGCCCAGCTATTTCAGACAGATTTAATTTACCAAAAGGAGACAATTCAATGAACAAACTAGTGATATCGCTTGCAGTCGCTACGATGGCTGTTGCCAACACCGCCGCACTCGCTTCCACGCCAGAAGCCTGGCAGCAGAGTGACCGCCGGGTGACCCGTGCCTGCATTGCCGCCTCAGGCTTGGCGCAGGCGAAAATCGCCGTGGACACGGCTAGTTTTTCTGACCGCGTGCCTGTAGAGCTGCGCATCGTCGAAGGCTACAACAAGCAGTCGGTGATCGACGTCAAGCTTTGTGCCTATGACCGGCGAACGGGTCGGACTGCCATAACGGACGGGGCCGGGAGACTGGGCGTATACCGAAACTAGATAAGGTGCGACGCACTGCTTGCCAACCGAGGATTCCGCGCCCGGCGTTCAAAACTGCAACTTATATGGAGCTAGATGTGCAATACGGGCTTAACAATTGGCGGACTGCGGCGCTGCTGGTAGCGGCGCTAATACTTTCAGCGTGTGCAGGCACTGATAAGAACGCGTGGGTCGAGCTGCGGTCTGGCCCCGCAACTGACCGGCCGATAGTTCAAATTAATGGGACGGTAGTGCGCTCCGATCTTGAGGGCGGGTTGTACCTGCTCCGCAGCGCTGACGGCACAAACTACAACCCCACAAATCTCCCGGATGCCTTTCGCGTCGACGGGCAGGCCATTGAGGCCACGGCGCAACGCAGGGATGATTTGGTCTCGATTGGTATGGTGGGAGTGATTGTGGACCTGGTGCGAATCCGGGCTCGCTCCGAAGGTATGTTGTTCATCGCCGGAACGGTGAACTACCGCGAGCGCGTGGCGCTTCCACCAGACGCGGTCGTGGAGGTGCAGCTCCTCGATGTGTCCAGGCAGGATGTCCCCTCAACAGTCATTACGACGGCCTCGTTTCCCACACGCGACCGGCAGGTACCGATTCCCTTCACGCTGTCTTACGACCCCAGCAGAATAATCGAGAAACACAGCTACGCGGTGCGAGCAGTGATCCGCAGCGAAGGCACAGTGATTTTCATGAGTACGTCTCGCTACTCAGTGCTAACGCAGGGTAATCCGTCGCGAGCAGAACTCATAGTTGTTCGGGTTGGCAGGACGAATGCTCCCCCGGAAAAGCTCTGGGGGACCGCTTGGCGCCTTGAGGACCTCGGCGGTGCCGGGGTGATGGACCGGGTGCTAGCGACGCTGGTGATCTCCGCTGACGGCGCGGTGACCGGGAATGCCTCCTGCAATCAATTCCGCGCCACGGAAACCGTACTTACCGGTTCTGTCACGTTAAATCCCTTAGCGGCAACCCGAAAGATGTGTGCAGAAGCTGTCATGCATCAAGAGGCTCAGTACTTGGAGGCGCTTCGCACGGCCGATCGCTTTGAGGTCAAGGGGGAATTTCTCTACATCCACGATGCGGGCCAGCCGCAACCGCTGAGATTCCTAGGTACGAGAAATCAATGAGGGGTGATCGATGAAGTTCACTTTTGCAACGAAAGTCATTGCAAGGTTAACGCTCGTGGCAACGTTGATGTCTGTCATAAGCTGTGCGGCGCTCAACGAGTCACTTTTCCGAACGCGGGCAGCGCAAGCTCCAGCCGCAGCCGTTGTGTCATCTTTAGAGATGACCGGGATCTGGACCGTAATAGGGCATCACATCCCGGGGATCAGTGCCATGAGTGATGCCGATGCGAAGACGTGGTTGGGACGTACAGTGCGCCTGACCGCCAGGCAGTCGATTTCCCCAGTGGGTAACTGCGACGATCCGGCCTACACCACGGAACCGGTCATTAAAGACCGTTTTCTCGGTACTGAATTCAATCTTCCGCCGGGCAGCCTCGCGCCCCTGGCTTCCCTGAAAGATCTCACTGTCCTCCAGGTCTTCTGCGGCCGCGAGCGCTGGACTTCCATGGGTGGCCAAATGATCCGAATTGACAAGGATCGTTCATTGGTTTTTTGGAATGGCGTCTTCTTCGAACTTGCCCGAGACCGTGACTTCCGTGCAGTCGGGCAGGAGCCTTTCTGGGGGCTTCAGATCGAGAAGGGCAAGGATCTCCGCTTCACGTATGACCTGGGCAAGCGCGACGCATCAACGCCCGCTCCTGTGCCCAAAATTGATCGGGCTAACGGGACCAGCGTCTATCACGCCGTCACCGAGGCAGACGATCTCCGGGTAGTGGTCAAGCCGACCCGGTGCTTGGACGTTATGAGCGGGAGACCGTTCGATAAAACCGTCAGAGTGACACACAACGGGCAGATTTATCAAGGTTGCGGTGAGGCGGTTGAATCAAAGTAAGCGATTCAAGCAGAGCAGCGTATCGCTACCAGCCACGCACCGTCGGCAAGTCCGTTGCGGCTGCAGCCCTGACGTGCGTGAGAAGCATGTCTTTCCAACGCTCGGATGCCGCCTGTGTCGTTAAACGTGCCGTTGAGGCATCTCCATCGAATATTCGCTGTTGGGCTATCCATCCCATCTAACGTATTTCCGCTAGGTCGTCGAAAGCTAGAATTCGCGGACTGTCGCTTTGGGCCAGAAGCGGGTATTGGCGAGTGACAGCTTCGGAGAACCCCACCTATCGAATGAACGCGCCTACCTCATCACAGAGCAGCGTCGTTGAAGGCACATAGCGGATACTTACCGATGGCAACTATCTGGTGGATCTTTTTCCGAGTTTTTCGGGACCTGCTAGCGGTCATTCACATTACGAAGTGGACTTAAGTTTGACAAAAGCAGTACCGAATTTCATTTTTTGACAATTTGGTCCCGACGTTCGACGATTCTAAAAACCAACAGATAATGGTTGGCATGAAACGGCCGAGCAACACTTGCCGAACGTACTCGCATCGGGAATATGAGACAGCGTTCATCTGATGTGGTTTCCACCCAGCGTAGCTGGGGGTTAACACACTCACAGCGCCAAGCCGTGGGGTTCTGCCATCAATTCATCAAGCCATAAGTCGAACTTGGCGTAATTTTTATTTGCAAATAACTTACAGGGAAAAGGCGTTAGCTCGCTGGCCACGATCTGATGGCTGCAAAGGTCAAGCATATCGTTGTCGGTCGTCAA
>JANPNT010000418.1:0-7560 GCA_031427655.1 Burkholderiales bacterium | reverse complement strand
AACGCGACCCGACCTGCGCCATCTTGCCGCCCACTTGAGCGCGCGCTGTGTACTTGAGCAAGGTTTGCGCACCCTGTTCGCTTAAGCCCACATCGGCTGAGCCCTTGCCAAAACCAGCCACACCGCCCTGCCCGTCAAAGTTGATGGTGTAGCTGGTGGGTGCAGCGATGTTGGTCATTTGCAGATTGCCTTTGAAGCGGGCGCTGACCGGGCCCACGCGCAGCGCCACCACCGTCGCGAAGGCATCGGGACCGGTGCTGTCGAGCGATTCGCAACCGGCAATGCACGACTTCAAAACGGCGGGGTCGTTCAATGCGGCCCAGGTGTCGGGCCGTGATGCGGGGATGAGTCTTTCGCCTGTCAGTTCCATGATGTGTCCGAGCGTTCAGTGTGATCTAAAGGAGGAGTTTGACTTGGTTGGCTGACGCAGCGCTTTGGCCAAGTCAGCCAAGCTGGCCAGGTTGTGAACGGGCAGCATCCGGTCGACGTGCGGCAACAGCGCGCGCACCCCAGCTGCCTTGGGTGCAAAGCCGTCAAAACGCAGCAAGGGATTGAGCCACACCAACTGATGCGCCATGCGGCTCAGGCGCGCGGCGGCCTCTGAGAGTTGGCCGTTCTCGTCGCGGTCCAGGCCGTCGGTGAGCAGCAGCACGGCCGCGTTGCCACCGAGCATGCGGCGGGCCCAGTCTTTGTTAAATGCTTCCAAACTGGAGGCGATGCGCGTGCCGCCTTTCCAGTCGTGAACCTGCGAATCGGCTTGCGCCAACGCCACATCCGGGTCGCGGTTTTTCAGGCAACGCGTGATGTGCGTCAAACGCGTGCCGAAGGTCAGGGTGTGCACGTTCGGGTGTCGCCGCGTGAGGCCGTGAACGTAGTGCAAAAACAAGCGCGAGTAGCGGTCCATCGAGCCCGAAATGTCCATCAATACCACCAGCGGCGGCAACTCGAAACGGGGTTGGCTGTAGGCGGCTTGCAGTGACAGCGGCGAGCGCGCCGAATGCAGCATCGTGGCGCGCAGGTCGATGCTGCCGCGCGCTGAAGGCGCATGACGGCGGCGCATGACGGGTGCGATGGGCATTTCCATGCGTTCGGCCAATTTTTTGGCTTGCTCAAACTCGGCCGTGGTCATTGATTCGAAGTCGGCGTTTTGCAAGCGCTCGCGGTCGCTGAAGGTGAAGCTGGCTTCGAACTGAAGTTCTTCTTGAGCGGTTTGCGGCGTGGGCTTGGGAAGCTCAGGCGCACGCGGTGCTTGCAAAGCTTCTTGCAGGCGGTTGGCACGCGGCGGTTGGTGCTTTTCTCCACGCCCGCTGATCTTGGGGAGCAGCGCGTACATCATTTGTTCCAGCAACTTCGGGTCTCGCCAGAAGGTGGCGAACGCAGCGTCGAAGAGGGTTTGCTGTTCGTGTTTGTCGAGCAGCACCGCCGACAGCGCGGCATGCACATCGCTTCGGTGGTTCAGGCCAACAGCCTCGATGGCAGCCACGGCTTGCAAGATGCGGTCGGGGCCAATCGGCATGCCGGCGTGGCGCAGTACGCGGCCGAAATGGACGATGTTTTGAAGTAAGAAATTTCGCTTTGCGTCCTCCCCTTTTGAGGGGGAGGGTTGGGCTGGGGAAGAAGGCGGTGCAGTTAGCAGGTTTGTGTTCATAGTTTCGACCCCCATCCCAACCTTCCCCCCGCCAGCGGGAAGGAGCCAGCACCAGCGGTCTGACTCGCGGTTTCAATCCAGCAAAGCCCGAGCCCGCAACTCGTCCAACAGCTTGCCGGTGTCGCCGTTTTGCATGCGCACGATGTCGTCTTGGTGCTTGAGCAAAACTCCCAATGTGTCTTGCACGGTGGCGGGGTCCAGCGCCATCGCGTTGAGTGCCACCAAGGCATTCGTCCAATCGATGGTTTCGGCCACGCCGGGTGACTTGAACAAATCGAGCGTGCGCATGCGGTGCACAAACTCAACCACCTGGATGCTCAAGCGCTCAGACGCGCCAGGCGCTTTCAAGCGCACGATGTGCAGCTCGCGCTCCACGTCAGGAAAGCCGACCCAGTGATACAGGCAGCGCCGCTTCAAGGCGTCGTGAACTTCGCGGGTGCGGTTGCTGGTAATCAGCGTAATGGGTGCGGCGACGGCGCGAATCGTGCCCAATTCGGGCACGGTCAGCTGGTTTTCGGCCAGCACTTCCAACAAGAAGGCATCGAAGGGTTCGTCGGCCCGGTCAAGCTCGTCGATCAACAACACCGGCGACACAGGCTGCGACAAAGCCGCGAGCAAAGGCCGCTCGATCAGCATGTCGCGCGAATACAAGTTCTTGACCAGCCGCGTGCGGTCGGTGTCGTGCGCCGCTTCGGCCAAGCGAATTTCGATCATTTGGCGCGCCACATTCCACTCGTAAGCGGTTTGCGCGATATCCAAACCTTCGTAGCACTGAACCCGCAACAAGGCGGTGTTCAGGCTGCGCGCCAGCACTTTGGCCAGTTCGGTCTTGCCAACCCCCGGCTCACCTTCCAGGAACAGCGGGCGCTGTAGCTTCAGCGCCAGGAAGATGGCCGTGGCCAGCGACCGATCACACAGATACTGCTCGGTGGCCAGCAGGCCGATGACCGCATCAACGCTGTCCGGAAGCGCCAATGCAGTGCCTTCTGAAGCCATCAGCGCGCTGTTCAACGTGCCAACGCTGCCGTCACCGCACGTTGCGTCATCACGGTGATCATGGCGGCGCGGTAAGCAGGCGAGCCGTGCATGTCTCCGTTGATGCCGTCCACAGGCACCACCACAGCTTTGGCAGCAGCGGCAGTGAAGTTGGCGGTAAGCGCATCTTCCATGCCCTTGACGCGGAACACGAAACTCTTGGCACCGGTCACCGCCACACGAACACCGCCTGCGCCATGGCTCAAGAAAATGCCCACCAACGCAAAGCGCGAAGCGGCTTGCTTGTACTTGATGTAGGCCGAGTACTTGGGGATGGGAAAGCTCACGGCGGTGATGAGTTCACCCGGCTGCAAGGCGGTCTCGTACAAGCCCGTGAAGAACACGTCAGCGGCGATGGTGCGGCGGTCGGTGTGCACTGTGGCACCCAAGCCCAACAGCGCTGCGGGGTAGCAGGCGGAGGGGTCGGAGTTGGCCACCGAGCCACCGATGGTGCCCATGTTGCGCACCATTTGATCGCCAATGCCTGCGGCCAAATCGGCCAGGCCGGGAATGGCTTTTCGAACTTCCGCAGATGCGGCCACGGCGGCATGCGTGGTCATGGCGCCGATGGTGACCGTGGTGGCGTCGACCTTGATGCCTTTGAGGTCGGCCATGGCCGACAAGTCAACCAAGCGGTCGCTGCTGGACAAACGCAGCTTCATGGCTTGGATCAAACTTTGGCCACCGGCGAGATAACGGCCGTCACTGCCGAGCCCGGTGACGGCGGCGCTGCGGCTTTCAGGCCGCTGGTAATCGAATGCATACATGGTGTTGTCCTTCGCTTAGAGGTTCAATGAACTCAAGGGGTCAAGCAATGTGGTTGGCAGCGCGCCACACCCGCTCGGCCGTGGCCGGCATGGCGATGTCCCGAACGCCCAAGGCGTCGGTCAGTGCGTTGATGAATGCAGGCGGCGAGCCGATGGCACCGGCCTCGCCGCAACCCTTCACACCCAGAGGGTTGTGGGTGCAAGGCGTGACGGTGTGATCGACCGTGAAGTTGGGCAGGTCGTCGGCACGCGGCATGGTGTAGTCCATGAACGAGCCGGTCAGCAACTGGCCCGATTCCACGTCGTAAGAGCAGCCTTCCATCATGGCTTGACCCAAGCCTTGCGCAATGCCGCCGTGCACCTGGCCCGACACGATCATCGGGTTCACGATGTTGCCGAAGTCGTCCACCGCAATGAAACTGCACACGGTCGTTTTACCGGTTTCGGGGTCCACTTCCACTTCACAAATGTGCGTGCCTGCGGGGTAGGTGAAGTTGGTGGGATCGTAGAACGCGTTTTCGTTCAAGCCCGGCTCCAACTTGTCGAGTGGGTAGTTGTGCGGCACGTAGGCGGTGAGCGACACGGTGCCGAAAGGCACTTTTTTGTCGGTGCCGGCCACACGGAATTCGCCATTTTCGAACTCTATGTCGGTGTCTGCCGCTTCCAGCAGGTGAGCGGCAATTTTCTTGCCCTTGGCGATGATCTTGTCCACCGCTTTGACGATGGCAGTGCCGCCAACGCTCAAGCTGCGACTGCCGTAGGTGCCCATGCCAAACGGCACGCGACCGGTGTCGCCGTGAACAATTTCGACGTTCTCTACCGGAATGCCTAACTTCGCCGCAACGATCTGCGCGAAGGTGGTTTCGTGGCCTTGACCGTGGCTGTGTGAGCCGGTGAAGACCGTCACCGTGCCGGTGGGGTGCACACGAACTTCACCGGCTTCGAACAAGCCCGCCCGTGCGCCCAAGGCACCTGCGATGTTGCTGGGTGCCAGGCCGCAAGCTTCGATGTAGCAGCTGTAACCCATGCCCCGCAATTTGCCTTTGGCAGCCGACGCCGCTTTGCGTGCCGGGAAGCCCGCCACGTCGGCAATCTTCATGCCTTTGTCGAGGTGGGCGTTGAAGTCGCCAGTGTCGTAGGTCAAGCCCACGGGAGTGGCGTAAGGAAACTGCGTGATGAAGTTTTGACGGCGCAGCGCGACCGGGTCCATCTTCATTTCGCGGGCCGCAGTTTCAACAATCCGCTCCACCAAATACGTGGCCTCCGGGCGACCGGCTCCGCGGTATGCGTCTACCGGCGCGGTGTTGGTGAACACCGCTTTCACTTCAGCATAAATGGCCGGCGTTTTGTACTGACCGGCCAACAGCGTGGCGTAAAGAATGGTCGGCACACTGGACGCAAAGGTGCTGAGGTAAGCGCCCATGTTGGCGATGGTTTTCACGCGCAGCGCCAAGAAGTTGCCTTGTGCGTCCATGGCCAATTCAGCGGTGCTGGAATGGTCGCGGCCGTGCGCGTCGGTCAGAAACGATTCGCTGCGCTCGGCTGTCCATTTGATGGGACGGCCGACTCTTTTGCTGGCCCACACCATGGCGGTTTCTTCGGCGTACAAAAAGATTTTCGAGCCGAAGCCACCACCCACGTCGGGTGCGATCACGCGCACTTTTGACTCTGGCAGACCCAGCACAAAGGCGCACATCAGCAAGCGCTCAACGTGCGGGTTTTGGTTGGACACGTACAGCGTGTAGCTCTCGTCGTGGCGCGTGTACACCGCGTTGGCGGCGCGTGGCTCCATGGCATTGGGAATCAGGCGGTTGTTCGCAAAGTCGAGACGCGTCACGTGGTGCGCTTTGGCGAAGGCGGCGTCTACCGCAGCTTTGTCGCCGTGGCCCCAGTCGTAGCAAACGTTGTCGGTGACTTCATCGTGAACCGCCGACCCAAAACCGTCTGCCTTGGTGATGTCGATCACAGGCGTGAGTTCTTCGTACTCGACTTCGATCAGCTCGCAAGCGTCTTTGGCTTCGAGCGAACTCTCAGCAACCACCATGGCGACCTGGTCACCCACGTGGCGTACTTTGCCTTGGGCCAGCACGGGGTGCGCTGGCTCCTTCATGGGGGTGCCGTCTTTGGAGTGGATCAACCAGCCGCAAGGCAGGCCGCCGACCTTAGCTTCGGCCAGGTCAGCGCCCACAAAAATTTGCACCACACCGGGTGCCGCGTTGGCTTTGGCGAGGTTGATGGACTTGATGCGGGCGTGCGCGTAAGGCGAGCGCAAAAACACAGCGTAGGTTTGGCGCGGCATCACCACGTCGTCGGTGTACTGGCCCACTCCGGTGAGAAAGCGCTGGTCTTCGCGACGCAGCAGTGACTGGCCGATGGGGCTGACTGGGGGGGTTGACATGTCGGTCATAAAGTACTCCTGGCGGTAACGTGGTTTAGGCGGTGATGTTGGCCGAGGCGGTTTGCCCAGCTTGGCAATGCTGGATCGACTTCACGATGTTTTGGTAGCCGGTGCAGCGGCAAATGTTGCCCTCCAGGCCTTCGCGAATTTCGGTCTCAGTGGCTTTAGGTTTGTCTTCAAGCAACTTGATTGCGGACATCACCATGCCAGTGGTGCAAAAACCGCATTGCAGGCCATGGCATTCGCGAAACGCGACCTGCATCGGGTGCATGGTGTCGCCAGTGCTGAGCCCTTCGATCGTGGTAACTGTCGCTCCTTGGGCCTGTAGCGCGAGCATGGAGCAAGACTTCACTGCCTTGCCATTCATGTGCACCGTGCAAGCGCCGCACTGGGCGGTGTCGCAGCCCACATGAGTGCCGGTGAGCTGGAGTTCCTCGCGTATGAGCTGAACCAGCAGCGTTCGTGAATCGACCTCGGTTTTGACGGTTTTGCCGTTGACGGTAAGTTGCAGTGGAATGCTCATAGAAGGCTCCTGGGGTTGCACGACGATGTGGTCGCGGCGCAATCGCAGCGCCGTCACCTGTTTTATTCAGAGCGCGAGCTTCGTTCAGTGCGACGCTGCGGAAAACTCCAGACTTACCCTAGGAGGAAATCCAACAACGCAGTGGGGCGGCCGCAATGCGGTGAAGCGCCAAAGCTGCGGATCTATGACCGTTCGGTGACGTGTCGAAATGGAACAACCGCAGATTCAGGGGCGGTCGAAGCTCACCTGCCCGAGTCAGAGAAAAAAAGCTGTTCCCCGTCGATCTTGAAGTTCGCAATGCGCACCTGGCCTTCTTTGGATGTGACCCAGTCGACGAAAGCCTGCGCCCATTCACGCTTTACATGCGGGTGCTTGACCTGTCTCACCTGCATCACTCCGTAGGGGTTGAACAGGCGCGGGTCTCCTTGCACCAAAACGGCCAAGTTGCCTTTATTTTTGAAGCTGATCCAAGTGCCACGATCGGTCAAGGTGTGGCCGTCCAAACTGGACGCCATGTTCAACGCGGGGCCCATTGCGCACCCGCAAGCTTTGTAGCCATTCGGCTTGCCCGCCGGCATTTCCAGGCCGGTGGCGCTCCAGGCACGAAGCTCGGCGGCATGGGTGCCGCTTTTGTCGGCGCGCGAAACAAAGGTCGCGTCGCTGGCGGCCAACTTCTTCAGGGCCATCGTCAGGTCTTTGCCTTTGATGCCCACAGGATCAAGCTTGGGGCCCACGACCACGAAATCGTTGTACATCACGGGCCAGCGCTTCACGCCGAAACCGTCGGCCACAAACTTTTCCTCGGCGGCGGTGTCGTGCACAAACACCAGGTCAGCGTCGCCGCGGCGGCCCATGTCCAGCGCCTGACCCGTGCCCAGGGCCACCACGTTCACCTTGATGCCCGTGGCCTGGGTGAACGCGGGAAGCAAATGGGCAAACAGCCCCGACTGCTCGGTGGACGTGGTGGACGCCATGACGATGACGCGTTCTTGTGCGGCCACCCAAGGTAGGCAAAGGCTGAGCACTGACGCCATCGCGACACGCCCAGCAAATTTGATCGGTGTTTTCATTTCAGCTCCACGGCAACTCTGCGTTCAAAAATAAACTGGCCTGCGTCGAACGCTTGGCGTCGAAGAAGTCTGGATTGGGTAAATCGACTTTCACCATGCCTGCCTCCAAGTAAATCACC
>JANPNT010000417.1:0-1780 GCA_031427655.1 Burkholderiales bacterium | reverse complement strand
GTTGGCTGTCGCACCGCCGTTTATTTTTCGTCGCGAAAGCTTGTTTTTTTAAATCTTGGTTTTGTCCTTGATGTTCATTGTGCCGGTGCGGCGCCACCGGCCGCGATCGACGGGTCGGAGGCAACGGAGAGGCTGGGTTTGCCGATCAACGCCATGTCCAGGTCAGCCTGTGCAAGCCAAAAGTCGCGCAGGGCCTGGATTGAGGTGTTGACGCTGGCGATCTGCGTGCGGGCGTCGGCGAGCAGTTCAAACACGCCGATCAACATGCCGTTGTAGCGGAGCTGGTTTTCTTCGGCGATGCGCTGGTTCAGAGGCACCACCTCGTCGCGTTGGTGGCGTGCGATGTCGTAGGCCGAGCGGTAGCCGGTATAGGCCTCGCGCACTTCAGAGCGTGCGTTGACGGCTGTCTCCGCAGCGCGGTGAACCGTCTGCATGTACACCGCTTGCGCCTTAGCGACGCGCGCACCGCCCCCGTCGAACAGCGGCAACTCCAATCCGATTTCCCAGCCGCGCTGGACCGGCGCTTCGTTCGAGCTGTTGCGCAGCAAGCCGAGTTCCAGCACGTTGACAAAGCGCGTGGTGCGCGTCAGTCCGAGGTTGCGCGCTGTCTGCTCGGCGGCCAGCTTGGCGCCCTGCACGTCGAGTCGCTGCGCGAGTGCCACCCTTTCGATGTCTGGCAGCTCCATCGCGTCCTTTGGCAAGTCGGGCAGGCGTTCAGGCAGCGCAAACTGCGTTTGCGCGCCCCACGCCCCCAGCAGCCGTGTCAGCCGCTCACGGGTCGCGCGCTGCGCCTGCTCGGCCCGAGCCAGGTTCAGCGAGGCATCGGCATAGAACACCTGTTCGCGTGCGCGCTGCAGCTTGTTGAAGTTGCCCACTTGTTCCATGCGCCGCGCCAGTTCGGCGCTGGCGTCGGCGGTCAGCTTGACCTGCCGCATGTAGCGCACGCTTTCCTCGGCCGCCAATGCGCTGTAGTACGCCTTGCGTGTGTCGGCTGCGAGCGAGAGCACCGCCATTGCCACCATGCCCTTGGTCTGCTCGAAACGCCGTGCCTCCATCTGTCCGATGAAGGGCATGGCGATCAAGCGTGCGATGTTGAAGTGCAGGCCGCGCTCGATTTCTCGCTCGTCGCCCCGACTCATCCGCCCAAAGCTGAAACCCGGATTCGGCAGGCGCCCGGACTGCACGAACTCCGCCTCGCCGATGCCAAGTTCCTGGAAAGTGGCTTGCAGACCGCGGTTGTTCAGCAAGGCCAGCTGCACGGCGTCGTCCACACTCAATGGCTTCGACAGCAGCTCACTCACGCGCCGGGCAATGCTGTCCTGATCGGCGTCTGAGCGCGCCCATTGAACGTCTTTGCCCAGACGGTTCTTGGCCGTTTTTTCAATGGCTGCAAAGCCCCCGTCGGGGCTGAACGATGCACAGCCGCCAAGCACAGCAGCGGCGATCAACACCGCCATCAGTCGCAAGCGAGATTTACTCCTGAAAACAAGGTTCATGGTGTGATCTTTCATGGAGTTTTTTGGCCGCCGTGGCCAGCGGGCATGGCAGCGGATGCGGGTTTGGCTGCGGCTGCGGCTGCGGCTGCGGGTGCGGGTGCGGTGGGCTCGGCAACGGGCACAGAAGCCGGAGCTTGGGCCGCGTCGCTTTGCTGGGCTTCACGGGCATAGACCCGCCAGCCGCCGATGCGCGCTACCGAGTCGTTTGCTTCGCGCCAGGAAATGACTTTCTCGCCACTCAAGGCGCGGTTTTGAGCAAACGAGGACTGGTAGTTCAGCGCGGG
>JANPNT010000416.1:0-3535 GCA_031427655.1 Burkholderiales bacterium | reverse complement strand
TTAGACCCGGCCTGCAGCAGCGGCAACTTTCTGTACCTCGCGCTGAAAGCGCTGAAAGACATAGGGCACCAAGCCAACATTGAAGCCGAGGCGTTGGGTTTGCAACGCCAGGTCGACGCCTACACCAGCCCCGCCAACGTGCTGGGCATCGAGATCAAGGAATACGCCGCCGAACTGGCGCGAGTGACGGTGTGGATTGGTGAGCTGCAATGGCGTTTGCAGCACGGCTATCCGTTCAAGGTCAATCCGGTGCTAGACCCGTTGGACCAGATTGAGTGCCGCGATGCGTTGATGAATGAGGACGGCACCGAGGCCGCTTGGCCGCAGGTCAGTGTGGTGATTGGGAATCCGCCGTTTGTGGGCGTTGGCCGAAAGCGCCGCGAGCTGGGCGACGCGTATGTCGAGGCGCTCGACCGGGTTTTTGCGCCGCGCGTGCCCGGTGCTTCAGACCTTGAGTGTTATTGGTTCGACAAAGCGCTCACGTCAATCAAGCACCAAGGTCTCGGGGCCGCTGGCTTGGTGGCCACAAACTCGATACGGGGTGGTGCAAACCGCACCGTGCTCGAAGCGATAAACCGCGAAAGCCGCATTTTTGATGCGTGGAGCGACGAAGCTTGGGTCAACGATGGCGCGGCAGTGCGGGTCTCGCTGGTGTGTTTTGGCCGGGGCGAAGGTGTGGCTCTCGATTCCAAGATGGTGCCGCAGATTTATGCCGACCTCACTGCGCCGACCGTCGCCGGTGACTCGCTTGATGTGAGTCAAGCCGCAACGCTTGAAGGGAACCTGGGCGCGGGTTTTCAGGGCGCGTCGAAAAAAGCGAAATTTGAGATCGACGCATTGTTGGCACGCGAGTGGCTGCGGTTGCCGAATCCGCATGGTCGACCGAACAGTGATGTTGTGAAACCGTGGGCGAATGGCTTTGAGTTAAGCCGCCGCCCACAGGCGCAATGGATCATCGATTTCGGCAATGCGCTTGGCGAAGCGGAGGCAGCGCTGTTTGAGAAGCCGTTTGCTTACGTGGTTCAAAACATTAAACCGCACCGTGTCACGAAAACTGACTTGGCCTTGCAAAGCTTCTGGTGGCGTTTCGGCAGGCCGCGCATCGAGATGCGTGAGGCCATGCTGGAGTTGCCGCGTTTCATCGCCACCGTTGCGCACAGCAAGCACCGTTTCTTCGTGTGGCTCTCGATCACCACCTCGCCGGACCAAGCGCTGATTACCGTAGCCCGGGCCGACGACGCCACGCTCGGCTTGCTTCATGCGCGACTGCACGAGCTTTGGTCGCTGCGTGTGGGTACGTCAATCGGCGTCGGCAACGACCCGCGCTACACCCCCACCACGTGCTTCGAAACCTTCCCGTTTCCCGCTGCCCTCACCCCAGCCGACACCGCCCACCAGCGCACCGACATGCTGCCTGACGGTGCCGTGATCCCGGCAGACTTGCCTCCCGCCGTGCGCCCTCACGCCGAAGCCATCGCCCGCGCCGCTAAACACCTGAGCGACCTTCGCGAGCGTTGGCTCAACCCGCCTGAGTGGACGCGGCGCGAGCCGGAAGTGGTGCCGCTGGGCATGGACCATTCGCCTTACCCCGACCGCATCTTGCCGCGCGACGGTTTCGAGAAACAACTGGCGCAGCGCACGCTGACCAAGCTCTACAACGAGCGCCCTGCCTGGTTGGCGCAAGCGCATGAAACGCTCGACACCGCGGTGGCCGCTGCTTACGGCTGGCACGACTACACGCCGCAAACCACCGACGAAGAAATCCTGCGGCGCTTGCTGGCGCTGAATCGCGAGCGCGCTTCATGAAAAATAACCCGCCCGACGCACCTTTCGAGGCGACGTGCGGTCAGCGTGTTTTGCACGCCAGGTTTGGCGATGGCGGGGTGCTCGAAATACAGGCTGAGGATGAACCGCTAGCTGCTCTCCAACTGCATCAATGGCGCTTTCACGCTGCAGGAATTGGTGAAAGAAATTTAGCTTGCCGTGGGCGATTTCGCGGCTTCGTTGAGCTATTCGCCCAAGGATTGGGAAGCCGCTGCATCGGCTTGTGCGTACAACACGTGCCAACTGCGCGACTGGCGCAGCCAGCGCGTTGAAACCTGGTTGCAGCCAGGTCGCTGAGCCTGAAGGCCCGCGTACTTCATAAAGGCGTTGTGCGCCACACTCACGCCATGATGCCCACCAACTCACCCCCTGAAGCCCCGCGCGGCTACCTTGAAAACCACGCCTTGCTGGCCCTGCTGATCGCGGTGTCGCTGGGCTTTGGATGGATTCTGTTGCCGTTCTACGGCACGATTTTGTGGGGTGCCATCCTCGCGCTCTTGTTCAGTCCCCTGTACCGCTGGTGGCTGCCGCGCTTGCGGCGGCAGCGCACGCTGGCGGCATTGCTCACCTTGCTGATCGTGGTGGTGATGGTGATTCTTCCGATTGCGCTGGTGACGGCAGCATTGGCGCAAGAGGCGGCTGCGATGTATCAACGCATTCAGTCGGGCGTGTGGAATCCGGCGGTTTTCCTGCAAGGCATGTTTGACGCCTTGCCCAGTTGGCTGACGGGGCCGTTGAGCACCTTGGGGCTCACCGACTTTGCCGCCTTGCAACGCAAATTGGTGCAGGTGTTGACGCAGGGCAGTCAGCTGATCGCCACCCAGGCGCTGAGCATTGGCTTTGACACCTTCGATTTTGTGGCCCGACTTTTCATCATGTTGTACCTCGCGTTTTTCCTGATTCGCGACGGCGACTCGGTGCTGCGCGTGGTGCGCCGCGCGATTCCTCTGGCGTCTGAACATCAGCGTGAGTTGGCTGAAAAGTTCGTCACTGTCACGCGCGCGGTTGTCAAAGGCAATTTGTTG
Source organism: Burkholderiales bacterium (assembly GCA_031427655.1). GTDB lineage: Bacteria > Pseudomonadota > Gammaproteobacteria > Burkholderiales > Burkholderiaceae_C > JANYJJ01. The sequence continues at coordinate 686 of JANPNT010000416.1, read as the reverse complement.
GTGGCGCTCATTCAAGGCGTGTTGGGCGGCCTGGCGTTTTGGTTTTTGGGCGTGCAGTCGGCCCTGCTGTGGGCGGTGTTGATGGCGGTGTTGTCGCTGTTGCCCGCTGTCGGTGCCGCGCTGGTGTGGGCCCCAGTGGCAATTTACTTTTTTGCCAATGGCGCAGTCTGGCAAGGCGTGGCTTTGGTGCTGTGGGGCGTGCTGGTGATCGGTTTGGTCGACAACCTGCTGCGCCCTATTTTGGTGGGCAAAGAAACCCGCATGCCGGACTACTTGGTGATGATTTCCACGCTGGGCGGCTTGGCGGTGTTCGGCATCAACGGCTTTGTGTTGGGGCCGGTGATTGCGGCGCTGTTCATCGCCGTGTGGCACATCTATGCCGTATCGCGCGAAGAGTCCGCGTCAGACCCGGCTTGATTCTTTGACTGCCTCTGGCGTGCCGCGCCAGCGCCGCAGCAACAAGGCGTTGCTCACGACGCTGACGCTGCTGAAGGCCATGGCGGCACCGGCCAGCACCGGGTTCAGGTAACCCATGGCGGCCAGCGGAATGCCAATCACGTTGTAGGCAAATGCCCAGAACAAGTTTTGCCGAATCTTGGCGTGGGTCAATTTTGAAATGTCAATGGCATCGGCCACCAAAGCCGGGTCGCCGCGCATCAGCGTGATGCTGGCGGTGTGCATGGCCA
>JANPNT010000415.1:0-5226 GCA_031427655.1 Burkholderiales bacterium | reverse complement strand
CAACCCTCCGGCGTAGCCCGAGATCGGCACCAGCGTGAACATGCGCGAGAACAGGAACTGGCCCCCGATGATGGAAAACAAACTGCTGATCGACAACATCAACACGCACAGCACCACACCCCAGAAGTCGATTCGCGTGTTCCTGAAAAAAACCAGCAGCAAGGCGAACGCCGTGCTGGCAACCACTTGCAACAAAAACAGGGGCAGCGCCAACTGAAGGCTGGCGGCCATGCGGGTGGTGACTTGGTGACCGATGTCACCGGCGCTCTCTGCGTCGGCGCGGCCAAAGTCGAGTTTGAACAAGCTGACCGAGCGCTCCCAAAAAATGGTTTCGGTCAACTGATCGCTGCCCTGCTTCGCCTCATTCCAATACAGCGGCTTGTTGTAGCCGCGCTCGGCTTTCCACTTGACGATTTGCTCTTGGCTGATGCGCTTTCCACCGATGTTCAAGCGCGCCATGTCGTCTGGCGTGTTGACAGTGAAGAACAAAAAGAACGTCGCCAGGTTGACGCCCAGCAAAATCAAGAAGCCGTAGACGATGCGGCGAAAAATATAGTTCAGCATGAGGTAGGTCGTTCTTCTAGTGCCACGTCAGGCCAGCAATTCGCCGCGGGCATTCAAGCGGTCACGCTGACGGAAACTGCGGCGCGCTCCCCACACCGCAAACACCAACAGCGACACGATCAGCACCGCAGGCCACCATACGGGATGGTTCCATTCGGCCTGTTTTTTGGCGCGCATTGCCGGGTCGAGCCGGTAGTAGCGCGCCATGTCGCGCACCATGATGCCGGGCTTGCCGTTGGCAACCCAGGGTTGGTAAGCGCCGCTGGCAAATGGGAAGTATCCGAACGACCAAATCGCGTCTTGCTGAACCAGGGTCACCATTTCGTCGATGACTTTTTGCTTGGCCGGGCCGTCGTCCATCAACTGCAATTGTTTGTAACGATTGTCGTACTCGGCATTTTCATAATTGGTGGTGTTTTCACCGTCGGCCTTGGCTTTTGAATTCGGGCCGTACAGGAGGAACAGGTAGTTTTCTGGGTCGGGGTAGTCGGCCAACCAGCCCCAAAAAAAGATCTGCTGCGTGCCCTTGCGCATCTTGTCCTGGAACTGGTTGTAGTCGGTGGCGCGGATTTCCAATTGCACCCCCAGCTTGCCGTACTGCTTGACCATCCAGTCGAGTTCGGCTTTGACCTCAGGCGTCGGGGTGCGCTGATAGTCGTAATTCAAAACCAACGGTCGGCCCGTTTTTTCTTCGCGCCCATTTGGGTAGCCTGCCTCATTCAACAGCTTCTGTGCTTCAAGCAGCGTTCGTCGCACCGCCTTGCCGTTGACCGCCGTGTGGGTGACCGGATTAATGCCTTCGAGCGTGCCGTGGCGCGAGCCAATCAAACCGCCGGGGAGAGGCCCCATTGCCACTTCGCCACCTTTCTTTGGAAAAACGCGGCTGTATTCCTCCCAGTCGATGGCAATACTCAAGGCTTGGCGCAGTTTTCGGTTTCGCAGTTGCTCGTCGGGGGTAGCCCCCTTACCCACCACGGGATCCAGCCAGTTAAAGCCAACGTACCAATTGGAGATGTCGCTCAGCTTGGGCAGCTTGAAGCCCTTCTCGGTATATGCCTTGTTGACGCGGTCAGAGTCAGCCATGTCCAGCGCGTACTCAATGCCGAACTCGGTGCGCTCGATTTCAGGAACGTCCAAGAAGCCCTGCACGAACTTGGCCTTCTGCGGCACGGCCTCTTTCTCAGCGTTGAAAACCAAGGTGTCGATGAAGGGCATGGTCTTGCCACAGTCAACCAGCAAGCCAGCTTCTTTTTCGCCCGGCATGCCTTCGCAGGGGTAAGCCTCACCACGGAAGTTGGGGTTGCGCTTGAGCACATGGCGACGATCCTGCACGTAGTCGGTGAGCATGTAAGCCCCCGTGCCAACCGGCCACACATTGAGTGTCAGGCCGCTTCGCGCCATGCCGGGCTGGGCGTAAAACTTGTCGGCTTCCCAGGGCACCGGCGCCATGAAAGTCATCGCCAACCAGTACTTCCACTGCGGGTACTTGCCAATGATGCGGATGCGCAAGGTGTGGCTGTCGAGCGCGGTCGCTCCCGCCAGCGGGAATTTTCGGAAGTCGAGGAAGGGCTTGTCCAGGCTGGCCTCGTCAAGGCCGACACGCAGCTTTTTGTCTTCAGCTCGAATGAGCGGGCCGTAGTCTTTCAGGCCAATCACGTACTCGGCGAACGTGCCGTAGATCGGAGCCACGATGCGCGGCGTGGCGTGTCGCTTCAGGGCGTAGACGAAATCGTCAGCCACCAGCTCGCGGGTGCCTTGTCCGGCAAAGTCCAACGGCGTGCGCCTTTCTGCAAGCTCACCGGCCTTCATGTCGTGGTACAGATATCGGCCCTGCGCGTCTTTCGCCAGCGACGGGTGCGGCGCGAACATCACTCCTTTGCGAATAGGAATGTCGTACACGCTTTCGGCAATCAACTCAGGCGCCACGTCGTCAGGCAAAGGCCGTCCGGCTTTGTCCAGATACTTCGGCGCGACCACTTCGGTAGCAAGTTTCGGAATCAGCGTGTAGGGGCGCTTGAGGTAGTGATAGCCGTAAAGCGGCTCGTAAACCTGATACGTGACCGGCGTTTCGTTATTGGAATATGAAGCCGTGGGATCAAGGTAGCGGGGTGACCGTTCGGAGAACGCCGAAAACAGTGTGTTGGTTTTTTCGGCCCCATCGGGTTGCGGGCTGTTGTTGCACCCGCTGAACAACAGAACGCAAGCAGCGCAAACAAGCACGCCCAGCCACATCTCAAAACCCGTTCGGTGAGGCTGCGGCCTCTTGAATGTTGACTGACCCTGCATGCGGTCTTCCTCCGGTGCGGGCAGCTTTTGCGCTTCAGGTCGCGCAGGGCTGCCAAAAAAAAGATGCCTTCGAAGTGACCGGCTCGTGGCGCAGTCGCTTAAAGGCTGGCTGCAAGTTTAGGGCCACGTTTTGAGGCGCTGGCTCAGGGTTTGACCTTCTGCGATATCGACTGGGGTGTCAGCCTGGGTGTCCGCCTGGATGTCAGCACGGCGGTCAATGGCCGTGCGGCCACGCCAGCAACACGTCCCTGCCCTGCACCAGCAAGTCCACCTTGGCACCCACGGGCAGCGACACCTTGGTGGGCACATGGCCAAACGGCAGGCCGGTAAGGATGGGGGTTTTGGTGAGACTGCGCAAATGCGCGACGACTGTTTTCATGGAAAAGCCGCGGTCCATCGGCGACTTTCGGTAGACGGTGAACTCGCCGAGCACGACGGCTTTTTGCGCGTCCAACACGCCCGCTTGATGCAGTTGAAGCAAGCAGCGCTCGACGCTGTAGGGCTGCTCATTCACGTCTTCCAAAAACAAAATGCCGCCTTTGACGACTTGACGCGCAGGCCAGTGCGGCGTTCCCAGAAGCGACATGACCATGCGCAGGTTGCCGCCCCACAAGGTGCCGCGCGCTTCCATGCCGTCGAATCCGGCCTCGGTTCGGAAACCGACGGCCTCCAACTCGCCGCTCATGGCCTCGACAAAACAGGGCTCGGTGATGTCGTCGACCTCGTCGCGCCCGAAGTCGTCGCATGCCAAGGGCCCTGCCCATGTGATGCCTTTGGCGTGTGCAAGCAAGCCCAAGTGCAAGGCGGTGATGTCGCTGTGGCCGACCCAGCGCGTGCCTTGCTCAACGCTGCGTGCGATGAGCTTCCAGTCAATGCGGTCGAGCAGGCGCGTCATGCCGTAGCCGCCGCGTGTGGCCATGGCGATGCTGGGGGCCGCTTCGGCGACGCGGTGGATTGCAGCCAAGCGGGTGTCGTCGTCACCGGCGAAGCGTTGGTGTTTGACGAGGGCGGCTTCGTCAATGGTCACGTCAAAGCCCAAAGCTTTCAAGCGCTTGGCAGCCAAGCGCAAAGGTGCGGCCTTGAGCAGCACGCCAGCGGGGGTAAAAAGATGAAGAGAGGTCATTGTTTGGGTGATTCAAAGGTTGACGGGGGCGCCGCGATGACTTCGATCACATCGCCGGTGGGAATCGCGTCAACTTGATCAGCATCGGTGGCAACCACTGCACGGCGCTGTCGATACTGCTCGCGCCGCTGCGTAAAAAAGTCTTTCAACAACTGGCTGCATTCTTCGGCCAACACGCCGCCATGCAGTGCGGTGTGGTGGTTCAACGCTGTGTTGTTGAACAGGTTGAGCACCGACCCCGCCGCGCCTGTTTTGGGTTCAAGCGCGCCGAACACCACGCGCTTGAAGCGCGCATGCAGCAAGGCCATGGCGCACATGGCGCAAGGCTCTAACGTCACGAACAACTCGCACTCAGGCAGCCTGTAATTGCCCAGCAGCGTGGCCGCGTGGCGCAGCGCCACGATCTCAGCGTGAGCGGTGGGGTCGTGTTGAGTGATCGGCCGGTTGTAGCCGGTGGCAATCACTTGGCCATTGCGCATGACCACCGCACCCACCGGCACCTCACCCACCAACCACGCGTTGCGCGCTTGGTCGATGGCAATGCGCATGGCGGCTTGGTCGGCGGCGCTTGAGGCAGATGTCATCTCAGTGCGGTGCAAGCGGGCCGCAGCCGTTCAACGCCGAAGCGCAGCCAGCGCCTGAGCGCAATCGGCGATCAAGTCTTCGACGGCTTCCAGGCCCAACGAAAAGCGCACCAAGGTGCCGCGCCACGCTTCGTTTTTGCGCAGGGCTTTGATGTCGTAGGGCACGGCCAAGCTCAGGGGCCCAGCCCAGGAAAAACCGATCTTGAACAGCGCGAGTGCGTCGACAAATGCATCGACCTGCGCGGTGCTGAAGCGCTCATCGAACACCACCGAAAACAAGCCCGCCGCTTGGTCGTTGCAAAGCGATTTCCAGTGCGCATGGCCGGGCGATGCGGCCAGCGCCGGATGCAACACCCGCGTCACTTCGCTTTGCTGTGACCACCAATGCGCCAGCGTGCGCGACGCCTGATCGTGGGCGCGGTAGCGCACCTGAATGCTCAGCAAACCGCGCAGCACCAACTCCACATCGTTCATGCCCACGCCCCAGCCCATGCGCATGTGGGTGGCCTTGAGTCGCAGGTGCAAGGCTTCGTCGCGAGTGGTGACTGAACCCATCAACACATCGGCACCGCCGGAAGGGAATTTGGTGAGGGCTTGCATGCAAATGTCCACGCCTTGCCCTTCGCCCAAATCGAAGGCGTTGAACGCGATGCCCGCGCCCCAGGTGTT
>JANPNT010000414.1:0-9543 GCA_031427655.1 Burkholderiales bacterium | reverse complement strand
CCTACAAAACCCCGCTGGTTTATGTGAACGTCAAAACCGTGTTCACCAACACCGCCCCGGTCGATGCCTACCGTGGCGCAGGGCGGCCCGAGGCCACTTATTCGATTGAACGTGTGGTTGATAAAATGTGCCGCGAACTGGTGGAAATCAAACGCTTGGCGGCATCGGCGGACAGCGTGAGGCCGCCGTCTGCCGAACCGGTTGTGCTGCTGACCAGGTCTGGCCAGTCGCGCAGCTCGTCTTTTGCATCGGCGTTGGCAGTGGCGTCTCGCGCCCATATCGCGCCGCTGGCGTGAAAGACGGTGATGTCGCCGCGCTCGCTGGCCAGCATCAAGCCGTGCTCTAGTTCAATGGCGCGTAAGTCGCCCAGTTGCAGGTGGTCGGCCATTTTGCGAGCGACGGCATGGCGTTGTTTTACAGGGGCGGGTGCCATCGCGAACACGGGCATCGACGCACGCCATTTCGGCAGTTCGGTCTTCAGTGCAAGTTGTTGGAATTTCATGATGTTGCTCCAGATGTCATTGAATTAACAAGAACCGTGGGCGGTCCAAAAAGACCGGTTGGCCACCGGGTCGACAGGCTCACCCGTGCCCAGCACTTCGTTGTACGTCTCAGCACCCGGTGCGGTAGCGCGCAGGTAGGCCCACTCAACGTCGGAGCCCTCCACCATCACGTTGGCCATCTTCCAGGCCTCACGCACGCTGTATCGCGGCATGAATGGCACCACGGCGTGCAGCCACGCGGCGTAGTACGCGAAGTACTGGCCGCGAGCGTTTTGGCCACCACCGCTGTAGCTGCTGTTGTGAAAGCCGCACATGTAATGCAGCCTGTCGAATGAAGCGCACCAGCGACCAACAGGGTGAGCGGCGCTGTTCTCCAGCAACTTGCAGGCGTGCGTGGCGAATATCTCAAGATCGCCTTTGCCAAACTTGATGGTGTCGCCTGTCGTGACCGAACCATTGTTGACACTGAAACCATTCGGGCTACCGTGCGACGACATCATCACCGCGTCAACCAGATCGATCTTTTCGGTGTAGCCAGCGGTTTCGACGAAATCCTTCTTCACCACGTTGCTGTCACCAAGGTCTATCGTCCAGGCGTAGCCTGATATCGCGGCCAACGTGGATGCGAAACCTTGCGCTTCGATACGGCGGCCGTCGATGCCGTCTTTCATCCACCAAGAACCAATATTTCTTGCCATGGTATTTCCCCTTCGTTGCGTAACGAGACCCGGGTTTCGGGTCTGCGGAAGTGCAGTTTGGGCAGCGCGTATCAAGGAGTCGACCCCTAAAGATAGGGGTGAGGTGACTTCATTTGTGGTGGCTTCGTTTGTGGCGGGCGAATGCAAGCGGGCATCCGCAGCGCGTATCAACTTCAAGCCTTAAAACCGCACTTCTTCAGGGCAAAGCAATGCCTTTGCCCGCCTAGCCAGGCACGACGCCATCATCGGTCGCACCCTTTTTTAAAGGGGACGTTGCTATTTTCAGGCGTTGCTTGCCATTGGCTACAGTCGTTGAAGCGTCTTTACGCAGGCGACGATGTGCAGTGAAGGTTCTCCTTGCACTAAATGCTTGCGGGTCGGCAAAGGAAGCGCATGAACATCCTTTTCTTGCTCGCGGGGGCGCTGGGCCTGCTGAGCATGGGGTTGCTGGGCGCAGCGCTCTACTATGCGGTTTGTTTGGTACTGCCAAGTTCGTACCCGCGCTTTGACGATCTGCGTGGTGACTGGGTTTGGCCTGCTGTCATCGGGATCGGGATGGGCTGGTCACTCTCGTTCTTGCTGGCTGGCGCGCTGAACCTTTTTCTTGAACGCACCGGCATGGTCACGGTTTGGCGTCGGCTGATTTATGTTTTGGTGTTGTGGGTTTGTGCGCTGCTGCTTTGGTTGGGCACACTCGCGGGTCGATAGATCTTTTTCTGGAGGCAACAACATGACACAACGCAAGGTGGCCATCGTCACAGGTTCAGCAACCGGCGTGGGCGCGGCAAGCGCCTTGGCTCTGGCGCGTCGCGGCTACAACGTCGTCATTAATTACGCCAAGAGTGAGCAGGAAGCCATCGCGTCGGAAGCAGCTTGCCGCGCTGCGGGAGCGGACACGCTGCTGGTGCAGGGCGACGTTTCAGACGACGCGGCTTGTCGCGCCATGGCCGAGGCCAGCATCGGTCGCTGGGGCCGCTTGGACGCGTTGGTGAACAACGCGGGCATCACATCTTTCGCGGGCTCAAGCAATTGGGATGCGTTGGACGCTGAGGCATTTCAAAAGATTCTGAGCGTGAACGTGATCGGCGCGTTTCAGATGGTCCGCGCCTGCACGCCGCATTTGAAGGCAGCGCAGGGTGCCATCGTGAACATCTCCTCAGTCGCGGGTGCGCTGGGTGTGGGGTCGTCGGTGGCTTATGTGGCGTCAAAGGGTGCCGTGAACTCGATGACGCTGCATTTGGCGCGGTCACTGGCACCCGAAATTCGCGTGAACGCGGTGTGCCCCGGCTTGATCACAACGCGCTGGTTTGTGGACGGCATTGGGGCCGCAAACTATGAACACCTGAAGGCGCAGTACGAGCAGTCCACGCCGCTGGGCCGCGCGTGCACGGCCGAAGATGTAGCCGAGGCGGTGGTGTGGTTGATTGACGGCGCGCGAACCGTGACGGGGGAATTGATCCTGCTCGACTCGGGCATGCATCTCGGGCGGTCGGGTCCCGTGGTGCGGTAGTCCTGCGGTAGTGCGCTCGCCGAGCTGAAATCAACTGAAATCAATCTGTGTTCGCCGTGCAATTTCAACATCGCCGCACCATGTCGGCCTGGGCGCGCTTCATCGCCGTAACGTCACTTGTCGTTCTGTCAGCGATGGCCTTTGCAGGTTCACTTTCCGCCCATGCGAGGCTGGAAATTGAAGCGGTGTTGAGCACACTGAAGTCGTCGGGCTGTCAGTTCAATCGCAACGGCACTTGGTATTCAGGGCCAGATGCTCAGGCGCACCTGACGAAGAAGTTGGTGTACTTGGCCGACAAAGATTTGATCAAGTCGGCAGAGGAATTCATCGACAAAGCTGCCTCCACCAGCAGCGCCAGCGGCAAGCCCTACCAAGTGCGCTGCGGCACGGCTGCGGCAGTTGACAGCAAGTCGTGGCTGCAAGACCAGCTGAAAACGCTGCGGGCGGGCAAGCGCTGATGCACCACCCGCAGGCCGACAAAGCACAGGGCTGAATGTTCAAGATTTCCCGTTTTTTTCAGGGCCGCTTTTAACTGCAATGCTCAACGTTCTCACAGACCATTCGCTGGGTCGATTTCACAGAGAGACAAACCATGGCCTCAAACCAAGACTTCGTAGACTACGTTTGTGAGCAAGTCGGCCTGGCGCAGCGAGTGACGTTCAAAAAGATGTTCGGCGAGTACGCGCTGTATGTCGATGCCAAAGTGGTGGCCTTCGTATGCGACAACCAGCTTTTTGTGAAACCTACCAAGCTGGGCAAGCAGTGGGCAGGCGAGATCGCTGAAGCCCCACCCTACCCCGGTGCCAAGCTTTACTTTCTGGTCAGCGAGCGCTTAGACGACCGCGATTTTCTGAGGCAGCTTTTCCTCGTGACGGCCAGCGAGTTGCCTTCGCCCAAGCCGAAAGTGAAGTCGGCCGGTGCCGCGAAAACCAAGCGCGGCGCGAATGCCTAGCGAAGCCGTCTATCCGTCACGAAGACTCACATGACCCGCCCCTACGACCTCATCGTTTTCGGCGCCACCGGTTTCACCGGCCGCTTGGTGGCGCAGTACCTGCTGCAAGCCTATGGCGCGGGCGGCATGTACGCGGCTGAAGCACCGAGGTGGGCGATGGCCGGGCGCAGCGTGGCCAAGCTGGAACAAGTGCGCGATTTGATCGGTGCGCCGAACGATCTGCCACTCATCACGGTGGACGCGCAAGACGACAAGGCGCTGCTGGAGATGGCGCAGCAAGCCAAAGTCATCATCACCACCGTGGGGCCCTACCAACTCCACGGCGAACCGTTGTTGAAGGCCTGTGTGGCCGCAGGCACCGACTACGTGGACTTGTGCGGCGAGCCAAATTGGATGGCCGACATGATTGCTCGCTACAGGCACGCAGCAAAAACCAGCGGAGCACGCATCGTGTTTTCCTGCGGCTTTGATTCCATTCCGTTTGACATGGGCGTGCTGTATCTGCAGACGCAGGCGAAGCTACTTTTGGGCGCTGCGCTGCGTCAGGTTCAAGGCCGCGTGAAGGTGATGAAGGGCGGTTTGTCGGGCGGCACCGCGGCCAGTTTGTTGGCCACGATGAACGCAGCGGGAGGCAGTGCCGAAGTGGCCGCCAGCATGCGCAATCCGTTTGCGTTGACGCCAGGGTTTGCCGGCCCCGCGCAACCTGACGATTCCGTGGCGGTGTTTGACGACGCCGCCAAATCATGGGCCGGGCCGTTTGTGATGGCGGCCATCAACACCAAAAATGTGCACCGCACGAATGCCCTGCGTGGACACGCTTACGGGCGCGACTTCACTTACGACGAACGGCAATTGACAGGCAGCGGGCGCGGCGGCGAGCTGCGCGCACGCGGCTTGGCCAGCGCGGCCACATGGCAAGGCCGCCTGTTGGGTTTTGGCCCCACACGCAAGTTGATCGGCCGGTTTGCATTGCCGCAACCCGGCCAGGGCCCGAGCCTGCGCGAGCGTGAAACCGGCCGCTACGAGGTGTGGTTCAGCGGCCAAGCACCTGACGGCCAGCGCCTGCGCGCCATCGTCAAAGGTGACCGCGATCCGGGCTACGGATCGACCTGCAAGTTGATTGCGGAAAGCGCCCTGTGCCTGATCCGCGAGGTGAGCCACAGCGCCACACCGGGCGGTGTGTGGACACCGGCCGCAGCCATGGGCACAGCTTTGATTGAGCGCTTGAACGCGCGCGCAGGCTTGACGTTCAAGATGGCGAGTTCAAACCCATGAGCTACGGCGGGACTCACGCAATGGATTTCAAACCCTCGGGTAATTTATCCATGTTCAAATAAAAACAGAAAAAAACAACGGGAGCGAGGTTCATGGATTTCACTGTAGGTGTGTTGTTAGGCACTTTCTTGATGTCGATAGCGGCTTTGTTTCTGTTCATTTGGTCGATGGCCAAAGGCCTGTTCGGCGATGGCACGGCCGCGGCCACCGAAATATTTGCGCCCGGAGAGTTGGGCACGGTCGAAGACCCTGCCGCCACCGCCGCGCAACAAGGTGGCCTTCAACACGCGATGGGTGGTGCGGCGCAAGGCGCACCGCGCATGGGTGCCTCAGACAACGCGGCCCGCGAACGCGCAGATCAATCCACCTCGCTGGTGGTGGGCGTGTGCCTCACGCTGTCGGTGATGTGGCTGGTGCTGGCTTCGCTGGCCGGGTTGGTGTCGTCGCTGAAGCTGCACATGCCCGATTGGCTGACGCAACAGGCTTGGCTCACCTTCGGGCGCATTCGGCCGATTCACCTCAACTTGGTGGGCTACGGCTGGTGCTCAATGGCGGGTATTGGGGTGGCCATTTGGCTGGTACCGCGGCTGCTGAAAACCGAGCTGGTCGGCGCGAAGTACGCGCTCGTCGGTGGGGCCTTGTGGAGCGTGGGCGTGCTCTTGGGCACGGTGGCCATTGCGCTGGGTTACTCCGACGGTTTGGAGTGGTTGGAGTACCCGTGGCAAATTGACATTTTGTTGGTGGTGGGCGGTGCGCTGGTGGGCTTTCCGCTGTGGCTGACCTTGCTGCAGCGCAAGGTGGAACACCTCTACGTCTCGGTTTGGTACATCGCCGCCGGGCTGCTGTGGTTCCCGATCTTATTTTTGATTGCCAACTTTCCGGGCCTGCATTTCGGCGTGCAACAAGCCACGATGAACTGGTGGTTTGGTCACAACGTGCTGGGCTTGTGGTTCACGCCGCTGGGCTTGGCGGCGGCGTATTACTTCATTCCTAAAGTACTTGGCAAGCCGATTCATTCCTACAACTTGTCGTTGCTGGGGTTTTGGTCACTGGCGTTTTTTTACAGCCAAGTCGGTGGCCATCATTTGATAGGCGGACCGGTACCTTCGTGGCTCATCACGATCTCCATCGTGCAAAGCATGATGATGGTGATTCCGGTGTTTGCAGTGGCGGTGAACCAGCACATGACGGTGCTGGGCAATTTTCGGGCGCTCCTCTATTCGCCCACGCTGCGTTTCATTGTGCTGGGCGCAATGATGTACACCGCCGCCTCGGTGCAGGGGTCGATGGAAGCGCTGCGCGCGGTGAACACCATCACCCACTTCACGCACTACACGGTGGCGCATGCCCACCTGGGCTTGTACGGTTTCTTCAGCATGATCATGTTCGGCTCGATTTACTTCATCATGCCGCGCGGGATGAATTGGGAGTGGCCTTACCCGCGTTTGATTTCGCTGCACTTTTGGCTGGTGCTGGTGGGCTTCGCGATTTACTTCATCGGCCTGTCGATAGGCGGCTGGCTGCAAGGTCTGGCGATGCTGGACGCTAAAACGCCTTTCATGCAGTCGGTGACCTTGACCTTGCCTTACCTGAAAGCGCGCAGCGTGGGTGGCTCGCTGATGACGCTGGGCCACTTGGTGTTTGCAGCGCACTTTTTTGCGATGGGCTGGAAGTTTGGGCCGCGCCGATTGGGGGCCGCGCTGCTCCGCACGTCGCTCATTTCGAGTCGCTTCACCCGAGGAGCCGTTGCATGAACGAAGACCAAAAATCCAAACCCAAAACAGGTAGAAGCCTTTGGGAAATGGACGAAGTACGCATCATCACGGGTGCGATGGTGATCCTCAGCGGGGCCACTGCCTTGCTGGTTGTCATGCCCTACATGCTGCTAAAAAACGTGCGCCCACCGCCGGAATTGAAGCCCTACACCAGCGTGCAGTTGGAAGGCCGACAGGTCTACATCGCCAACGGCTGCGTCTACTGCCACTCACAGCAACCGCGCGACATCAAGCAAGCGCCCGATGCTTCCCGAGGCTGGGGCCGGGCCTCGGTGGCGGCCGACTATGCCTACGACACGCCGCACCTGTTGGGCACCATGCGCACTGGGCCTGACCTGATGAACATCGGCGCGCGTCAGCCGAGTCAAGCTTGGCACCTGGGCCATTTGTACGCACCGCGCGCTTACTCGCCGGGCTCGATCATGCCGGCCTTTCCGTATTTGTTTGAAGTGAAAACAGGAGCGGCACAACCTGGCGAGGTCGTGCTGACCTTGCCGCCCGGAGCCAGCAAACCGGGTGAGGTGGTGGTGGCCAAACCAAAGGCGCTGGCGTTGGTGAGTTACCTGATTTCCTTGGACCGAACCTACACGCCGCTGGCGGCCTTGCCCGGCCCTTCAGCAGCATCGGCAGGCAAGCCATGAGCAAACCCGTGCAGCCACCCAAATCGGAAGAATCCGACGTCGTCAAAAACGCTCAACGTCAGCGCGAAAACGAAGACCCGGACGAGGGCATTCGCCCGCTGCCTTGGTTCTTGGTGATGTTCTTGGGTGCCATGGCGATGTGGGGCGCTTTCTATATTTACATCACGCCGTCTGGCGAGGCTTCGGCGTATGGCGACCAGCGCACGGTGGCCACTCTGCGGCCCGCCGTTGCTTTGGTGGGCGCAGCGGCGAAGGCCGATGGCAAGCAGGTTTACGCGGGCAAGTGTTCGGCTTGCCATCAAGCCAACGGCGCCGGTTTGGCAGGCGTATTCCCGCCGCTGGTCGCGTCGGAGTGGGTGTTGGGTGACGACAAAATTCTCATCAACATCTTGCTGCACGGCGTGAACGGCGAGCTGGTCGTCAAAGGCAACACCTACAACGGTGCGATGCCCGCCTGGAAATCCATGAGCGACGACGAGCTGGCCGCAGTGATGACCTACATCCGCACCGACTGGGGTAACCAAGGCGCGGTCATCACGGCAAAAGCGGTGGCCGATCAGCGCGAGGCAAGCAAAGCCCAAGCGGCTCCGTATGCGGGTGGCGCGGCCCTCAAAGTGGGCTCTTAACGAGTTGCTAGCGGGTTGCTCGCGGGTTCTTTGCAGGTTCCTGGACTGCAGCCGCTTGGTGCCCCCGCGAAATGACCCCGGCTTCATCCAGCATGGGCGCAACACCTGGCCTTTTTAAAACCTTTGCAGCCAGCACGGCGGTGCTGCTGATCGGTTTGTCTGCGTTGCTGCATGCCACCGAGCAGGGCAGCGCCTTCACCACCGAGGCGCTGCGCCGCTCGCAAGTTGACCGCGCACCACAATCGCTGCCTGCACTTGAACTGCTGGACGCCAACGGCGCGCCGCACGACTTGCAGGCGTGGCTGAAGGCAAGCAACAAAGTGTGGGTGGTCAACTTCATCTACACCCGTTGCCAAACGCTGTGCAGCGCGCTGGGCGTGACGTATCAGCAAATGCAAACGCAGTTGGAAGAACGCAAGTTGAGTTCAGTCACAAGCGACCGCGTCGGCCTGCTCTCGATCAGCTTTGACCCTGAACACGACAACGCCGCTGCACTTCGCGATTACGCGCAGCGCATGCGCGCCAACCCCCAGTCGTGGCAGCTGTTGACGCTGGCCGCGCCGCAAGACCGTCAACGCTTGCTCGACGCCTTTGGCATCGTCGTGCTGGCCGCGCCTTTGGGCGAGTTTGAGCACAACGCGGCCCTGCACATCGTCAACGCCAAAGCCGAGTTGGTCCGCATCCTTGACATCAATTCACCCGCACTGGCGCTGGACGCTGCGCTGGCGGAATCGAAGCGATGAACACCGTCGAATCGCTCGCCACACCGCGCCCGCAACGCACTGCCGCGTGGTGGGCACTTGCCGTGGCATTGACGCTGGCGGCCGCTGCGCTTTCAGTGCCGCCACTGCGAAGCCTGATTGAGCAAAGCATGGCGTGGCACATGGTGGTGCAGATGCCGCTGCTCCTATGGGCGGGCTGGCTGTGCGCCGGCTGTTGGAGTCGTCCACGAATCGAATCGCCCAGCGGGTGGAATCAATTCGGGCTGACAGGCGGCCTGATGGCCTTGGTGGTGCTGGCCTACTGGATGTTGCCGTCCAGTATCGACCGCGCCTTGGTCGTGCCGCGCACCGACGGCTTCAAGCTGGCCAGTCTCTGGGTGTGCGGTGCGTTGTTGCAACGGTCAGCCGTTCGCGCGCCCTTGGTGTTGCAACTGTTTTTTGTGGGCACCGCGCTGCCGATGTTGGCGTGGGCTGGGCTGTACTTCGCCAGCACCGACCTGCGCTTGTGCAACGCCTATTCGCTGGACAGCCAAATTGCCGCAGGCCGCGGCTTGGCGGCACTTGGGGCAGCCTTGGGAGCGTGGTGGACGGTGAACGCCGTGTTGCCATCAAGGCAGGCACTTTGGTCGCGGCAAAACGAATAGTCCGTACGGACCGGGCGGCCCGGCTTCGTCACCGTGTCGTCACCGGTTTGTCACATGGCATTCATACACTTTCTCTTACTCCCACAGACATTGAAAGCCTTCGCCATGCAGACCCGAAAAACCTTGTCCGCATTCGCCATCGGCGTGACCGCCGGCCTCGCGACTTTGACGAGCTTCAGCGCCTTGGCTCAAAACAT
>JANPNT010000413.1:0-4272 GCA_031427655.1 Burkholderiales bacterium | reverse complement strand
TGGCGTCGATACCGCGTCTGGAAGGTGAGCGCAAACGCCTCGCGTCCATCAACGGCCAGGTGCCTTCCTTGCTGCACCGACCGCAGGGTTGTGCCTTCGCGCCACGCTGCCCGTTTGCTGATGCGCAGTGCCGCGCGGTCGAGCCTGATTTGCGGGATGTAGGCGCGCAGCATGTGTCGGCTTGCTGGAAAGCGCCGCTCGATCCGCAGGTGTTGTTGGGCGCTCATCGTGACGCGCGAGCCGCATGAGCGCAGCACCCTTGCTGCAAGCCGACAACTTGGTCAAGCACTTCACTGTGCGCCGAGGCCTGTTTGGCCGGGCACGCGGCGCGGTGCGCGCGGTGGACGGCGTGAGCCTCACGCTGTTGGCCGGTGAAACCCTCGGCGTGGTGGGCGAGTCGGGCTGCGGCAAGTCCACCTTAGGTCGCTTGTTGTTGCGTTTGACCGAGCCCACGTCAGGCACCGTGCACTTCAACGGCGTGGACCTCGGCCAGCTCGACGCGGCCGCGATGCGCGCGCAACGTCGGCGCATGCAGATCATTTTTCAAGACCCGTATTCGTCGCTCAACCCGCGCATGACTGTGGGCCAAACCTTGGCCGAGCCGCTGATGCTGCACGGTCTGCACACAGGCCGTCACGCGGCGCGCGTGGCCGAGTTGCTGAGCACCGTGGGCTTGGCGCCCGAGCATGCGCAGCGCTATCCGCATGAGTTTTCGGGCGGGCAACGTCAGCGCATCGGCATCGCCCGCGCGCTGGCGGTGGAGCCGCAACTCATCGTCTGCGACGAAGCGGTGTCGGCGCTGGACGTGTCGGTACAAGCCCAGGTCATCAACCTTCTGCAAGACCTGCAACAGCGCTTGGACTTGGCCTACGTGTTCATCGCGCACGACCTCGCCGTTGTCAGGCACATTGCCACGCGCGTGGCCGTGATGTACCTTGGTTGCGTGGTGTAGTCAGCACCGTCGCAGGCGCTGTTCGATGCGCCGCGCCACCCTTACACGCAGGCGTTGATGGCCGCTATTCCGTCACCGGTTCCAGGGCATCAACGCCAGCGCATCGTCTTGGGTGGCGACGTGCCCAGCCCCGCCAACCCGCCTTCTGGCTGTTCCTTTCACACGCGCTGCCCGCATGCGGCGGCTCGATGTGCGCAGGAAGTTCCGACTTTGGAGGCTGACGGTGAGCGCAGCGTGGCATGTCATTTTTGGCGTGAGTTGGCACCTGTTTCTTCTCGCGTTTCAACGCTTCAACCCAGCCTCGCCAGCGTGCGTTTGGCTCAACTTCAATCGGCCTTTTCAGCGGCGGCCGCATGACTTTTCTCATTCAACATGAACGGACTTTCGCCATGAAATTCACCCAACTATTCAAACCACTGATCGGTGTTTTGTTGCTGGCCCCGCTGCTCGTCAGCGCGCAAACCCTGCGCGTCGGTTTGGCCGAAGACCCCGACGTGCTCGACCCCAGCCTGGCCCGCAGCTTCGTTGGCCGCGTGGTCTTCACTGCCCTGTGCGACAAGCTGTTTGACATCGATGAAAAGCTCGCCATCCAGCCTCAACTTGCGACTGCCTTCGAGTGGTCGGCCGACAGCAAAGCGCTGACCCTCAAACTGCGCCCCGGCGTGACGTTTCACGACGGCGAAAAATTGGACGCTACCGCCGTGAAGTTCAACATCGAGCGCCACAAGACCCTGCCCGGCTCGAACCGCCGCGGCGAGCTGGCCCCGGTGAGCACGGTCGACGTGGTCGATGCGATGACGGTGCGCTTGAATTTATCGGCACCGTTTTCACCGCTGCTGGCGCAACTGGCCGACCGCGCCGGAATGATGGTGTCGCCCAAAGCAGCCGTTGCCGCAGGCGACAAATTTGGCAGCCGCCCGGTGTGCTCCGGACCGTTCAAGTTTGTAGAGCGCGTGGCGCAAGACCGCATCGTGTTGGAGCGCTTTGCGGGCTACTGGAACAAAGACGCCATCCACTTCGACAAGCTGGTCTACACGCCCATCCCCGACGCCACGGTGCGCTTGGCCAATTTGAAATCGGGCCAGCTTGATTTCATCGAGCGCGTGGCTTCTAGCGACATTGAAAAAATTCAAACCGACAAAAAACTCAAGACCTCGCGCATCACCGAAATTGGCTACCAAGGCATCACCATCAACGTCGGCAAAAGTGACCAGTCGCAAAAGAACCCGCTGGGCCGTGACCCTCGCGTGCGCGAGGCGTTTGAGCTGTCACTCGACCGCCAAGGCCTGGCCCAAGTCGTGATGGACAACGAAGCCAGCGTGGGCAACCAATGGGTCGCCCCCACCAACAGCTACTACGCCAAGAACGTGCCGATCCCCAAGCGCGACATCGTCCGCGCCAAAGCCTTGCTCAAAGAAGCCGGTGTGCCCAACCCCAGTTTCACGCTGGTCGTGCCCACCACGTCTGACGCGCAGCGCCTGGGTTTGGTGGTGCAGGCCATGACCCGTGAGGCCGGTTTCGACGTGAAGCTGCAAGCCGCCGAATTTGCGACGTCATTGAACATGGCCGACAAAGGCGAGTTCGACGCCTACGTGTTGGCATGGAGCGGCCGCGCCGACCCCGACGGTAATTTGTTCAGCTTTCACGCCTGCAAACAACCGCTGAACTACGCCGGTTATTGCGACGCTGAAACCGACAAGTTGCTCAACCAATCGCGGGCTTTGCGCGACCCGGCCGAGCGCAAAAAAGTGTTCGAGCAAATCACAGCACGCGTCATGAAAGAGCGCCCGGTGATTTACCTTTACCACCGCAATTGGCTTTGGGCCTACAACGCCAAACTAAGCGGCGTGCGCGGCGTGCCTGACGGCTTGCTGCGCGTGGCAGGGTTGAAGTTGGCACCTTGATCTTGTGCACCGAAACACAAACCGTTCGCCGTGGGGTTTGAGGGGCTCTGACGATGGCCGTTTCACAGCTTCGCGCCACACCACCCCTGCCGTTCGGGCTGAGCTGCTCGAAGCCTCGCCACCACTCTGGAAACACAACACTTCAGATCGAAGAAATCCCCGATCGGGCTGAGGTATTCAAGCCCACGCTCACCACTACGCAGGCACTTCAACAAACTTAGCCCGAACAAGTTTCTTCCACCCACTTGAAATCTCAGAAACCCCACTGAATGCTCGACTACCTCATCAAGCGCCTCCTCAGCATCGCGCCGACTTTGGTGTTGGTGTCGATGCTGATCTTCGGCTTGCAGCAACTCTTGCCCGGCGACCCCGCCAAAATTTTGGCCGGGGAGGAACAAGACCCTACCGTCGTGGCCTACCTGCGCACCAAGCTGCATTTGGACGAGCCCTTGGCCGTGCGGTATTTGTACTGGGTGGGCGGCGTGTTGCGCGGCGATTTGGGTGAGTCCATCCGCACGCAGCAGCCGGTGCTGGAGCTCATTCAACAAAAGCTGCCGGTGACGGTGGAGCTGGCGCTCTTGGCCTTTGCGATTGCGCTGGTGATCGGCATACCGGCCGGTATTGTTTCCGCCGTCGGGCGCGGCACGGCCTGGGATTACGCGGCCAACTTGTTCGCGCTGTGGGGTTTGTCCACGCCCAATTTTTGGCTTGGAATCTTGATGATTTTGCTGTTCTCGGTGCAACTGGGTTGGCTGCCCGCGTCGGGCTACTTAAGCCCGTTTGAAGACCTGGGTGCCAACCTGAGCGCCATGATCATGCCGGCGTTTGTGTTGGGCAACGCGATAGCCGCTGTGCTCATGCGTCACACCCGCAGCGCCATGCTGCATGTGCTGGCGAGTGACTACGTTCGGACAGCTCGGGCCAAGGGTCTAAGTGAGCGCACGGTGGTGCTGAAACACGCGCTGCGCAACGCGCTCACACCCATCATCACCTTGGGCGCGTTGGAGCTTGGAACCTTGCTGTCGGGCGCGGTGCTCACCGAACAAGTTTTCACCATTCCCGGCTTCGGCAAGCTCATCGTCGACTCGGTTTTCAACCGCGATTATTCGGTGGTGCAAGGCGTGGTGCTCGTCACCGCCACGGCCTACATCACGCTGAATTTGCTGGCGGACTTGGCTTACTTTGTGGTGAACCCGAGGTTGCGGACATGACTGCGGTGGCTGTCAACTCGTCTGTGCTTTCAGCAGCTCCGCCCGCAGGCCCATGGCGTCGCGCGTGGCGGCGTTTGTGCAAACGTCGCGGTGCGTTGCTCGGTTTGGCGGTGGTGTTGGGTTTCGTGGTGTTGGCTGTTTTTGCGCCGTGGATCGCTCCGCAAGACCCCATCGCCGCCAGTTGGGGCGCCATCCGCAAAGCGCC
>JANPNT010000412.1:0-1629 GCA_031427655.1 Burkholderiales bacterium | reverse complement strand
TTTCAACCACACACAATTTACTGCGGTCACGCTGCGGGCTAACGCAGGTGCTGCACACATCCAGCTCGGCCATCACGTTCTTTTGCATCGCCACGTCCTGCAGCGGCTGGAACAGCGGGATGCGCGGCACTTCCTCGTAGGCGAGTTTGAGCATGGCCTTGACCTCGCCGTCGTAAATGGCTTTGCTCTCGGCGAACTTGGCGTTCATGATCATCTTGTCGAGCTTGTCGTTCTGGTAGCTCATGGTGTTGAACACCGCGTTCTGGCCGTGATAGCACCAGAAGAAGAAATACTCGGGGAAGTTGAGCCAGCCGCCGAAGCGGTTGATCACCATCGGCATGTCTTTCTTCAAGAGGGCTGCGCGCCAGTTGGCGCCCGGCACCTTGTTGATGGTGGCCTTGATGCCGATCGATGCAAGCGACTCCTGAATCAAAATCGCCATCGGCTCGGAGATCGTGGCGTTGCCCAGATCAAACGAAATCGTGGTCTCGAAACCACCGCCCATGCCCGCCTCAGCCAACAGTGCCTTGGCCTTGGCGATGTCGTTCTTGTAGGCGGTCGGCTGCGGCCACGCAATCGTCTTCACGTCGTTGGTCGCCGCGCCGTACATCTTGGCGCCGCGCCCGTACATGGCCGAGTCATACAGTTTGTCGTAAGGCACCGCGTAGGCGATGGCCTGGCGCACCTTGGGGTTGTTGAACGGCGCCTTGTTGGTCAGCATGCCGAGGTACCAGATTGCGTTTTCAATCGGCAGCGAGTTGACCTTGACATTGCCGCCCTCTTTCGCCACTTCCGAAAAATCTTTCGGCGGCAAGGTGTAGGTGATGTCGATGTCGCCCTTGACCAGCAGCGCGCGGCGGTTGCCGGCGTTGGGCACGTCGCGCTGGATCACGCGCTTGAGCTTGGGCAAGGGACCGCTTTTCCAGTCGTCATTGCGCGCATAGATGATTTCCTGCCCCGGCTTCCACGACTCGACCTTGAATGCCCCCCCGCCTGCGGTGTTGTTGCGCGTCCATGCCAGGCCCCAGGGGTCGGCGGCGGTGGCGTTCTTCTTGACCAGTTCCGAATTGAAGATCGACGGCACCGGAACGGCCATATCGTTCATGGTCAGCTTGTCGCGGCGCAGAAAGTCGACGCGGAAGCTGTGGTCGTCGACCACCACAAACTGCTTGGGGTCTTCAAGCGAGCCGGCCTTCATCTGAAAGGTCGGAAAGCCGCCCACTGTCACGGCACGGTCGAACGACCACTTCACATCCTTGGCGGTGACCGGCGTGCCGTCGTGGAACTTGGCGTTTTTGCGCAACTTGAAGGTGACCGAGTTGCCGTCTTTGGCGATGGCCCACGACTCGGCCAGTTCAGTCTCAAGCTTGGTGTAGTCGTACATCACCTGGCCATCGGGCAGGGTCTTTTTGCCGAAGGTCATCAGGCGGTCGTAGCACATCCACGACACCGCGTAGCTCGGACGATTGGCGCCGACGGTGTGGATGTCGAGCGAGTTGGGGCCGAATTCATTGGCTGCCACCAGCACGTCCTTGGGGCGCGCCTGGGCCAGCGCATCGAGCGGCAGGCCAACCAGGGTGGAAGAGACGGCGGCTGCGCTGCCGGTTTGCAAAAAGTCACGACGTTTCA
>JANPNT010000411.1:0-2606 GCA_031427655.1 Burkholderiales bacterium | reverse complement strand
CCTAGAACGCCCAAGACAAACGGGATGGTGGAACGCTTCAACGGTCGTATCAGCGATGTTCTAAACACCCACCGCTTCAACTCATCGCTGGACTTGGCGCAAACGCTGCTGCGCTACTCAACGCTGTACAACCATCACTTGGCGCAATCGGCGCTGAAAAGTAAGACACCAATTCAAGCTATGAAAGACTGGCACTTCTCAAACCCCGAACTGTTCCATCGACGTCCTTATGATCGTCCGGGATGCCATACCTAACCGCAGAGCAGTAGGCGTCCAACTGGGGCCGAAGGTAAACGTCGGGACGCCTGTTAGGGCCTGTGTAGCCAATATTTTCTTCAAATCTAGTCACCCGCCCCCGGTACCGCAACGTCTTACCGAGGCTGCTGCTCGGACCGAATGTTGAAACCTGAAATTCAAAGTTCGCTATACCTACCTGTACGTTGAGGGTATCGCCAAGTGGCGCGGAAGCAGGCGCAATTCGCGTAGCAGAGCCATCGTCATTTCGGTAGAGATCGACATAGATGTAGTTCTGAATCGACTCCCCTTTTCTGAAGTTCACGTGGCGGTTGATCGTAGAACTTTCGTCTTCACTTATGCGAGCAGGCGGGAGGCCTCGGACGCCACCAAATTGACTGTCGCGACTGCATGCCTCCATCGTGTCCAGCGGGACCAGCGAGTACGCAGGAGCGCCAATGGAGGAGCACATTGATTCGGGCACTGCGACCAACACGATGCGAACCGCAGCTCCTATCGCCGACAGCGTGAAGTTGCAGCCTGAGTCAACAAACTGCTGGTCGAGGCACGACAAATTTGGCGGCAAATTGAAGGCGTTCGCGATCATCCGACCACTGGCCCGAGCTGCCGCCTGCACAGGCTTATACGACAAGGCTGTTCGTCGCATTTCACCGAGCACGGTGTTGCTGGCGTCGAGCTTCAACACAGCCAGCGCAGTGTTGGCAGGCGAGTTTTGCTTCACTTGAATGGTGAGCGAAGCAGGCTTCAGGAAGCTCAACCCCGCAGGCTTGATCTCCACAATGTCGCTCACGGCCGTCACGCCCGCGAGCAGGCTGCTGGGTGCCAGCGGCTCTGTGGTCAGCAGGATGGTGGTGTCGGCGCTGAGTGCGCCGGGGGCCACGTAGAGGCTGGCTTCTTCACCGGTGCTGCCACCCGCCGCCGTGCCGGCTTCGGCCGCAGTGACCAGGGTGCCGCCGGTGGTGGGCGGTGCGGCCACCACGGTTAACGTGGCCGCGGCGCTGGTCACGCTGCCTGTGCTGTTGCTGATTTGAACGGTGACTTGAATGGCGCTGCCCACGTCGGCCGCGCTCACGGGAATGACCAAGCTGGTGCTGTTGGCAGCGACCACGGCGACACTGTTTTTGAACCACTGATAGCTCAATGGGCTGGTGCCGCTGGCTGCAACGGTGAACACGGCCGTCTGGCTTGCGTGCACGGTCTGGCTGTCAGGGGCGGCGGTGATGGCGGGGGCGGTGACCTGAGGAAGAACTCGAAGCGAGGCGGGCAACGAAGTTGCCGGGCCTTGGCTGTTGGTTAGCACGGCGCGGTACTCATCGCCGCTGTTGGACAAAGAGTTTGCGCGGGGGTGTGGAAGCTTTTGGTCCAACGAGGATCGATGCCCACCCAGTCTTGCTCCTCAGAAATCGGTGCATTCAGGGTCGTTGATGCAGTTGAGTTGAAGAGCTTGACGTGCCGACGCTGCCAAGTGACCGTCGGCTTGGGGTTGCCTGTTCCGGCCACCGTGAAGGTGGCCGTTTGACCAACGAGCACCGTCTGGCCGCCCGAGCCTGAGGTGATGATTGGCGCGCTCGGTAAGGCCGATGCAGCCAAGCGCGACACGCGCTGACCCGCAAAAGTACTTGATGCCGTTGCCAGAGTGGCATACGCGCGCCGGTCGAATCGCGCGCTAACTGAACGGTGATTTACGCTGTGCGCTTTGCCCCAGTTGATTCCGAAAAACTAACGCTGGCTTTGTTCGCGCCGACCACGGTGAAAGCCTGGCTCGTGCTGTTGACGGCATCGGTAGATTCCCCACCGCCGCACGCCGCAAGTCAGAAACCGAGACCAAGCCCGAGCCCGAGCCCGAGCCCGAGCAAAGTAGCAAGCACAGCCTTCGCAAGCGAATGTCGCCAGATCGCGGCTTAATACGGGATGGTTCTAAGAGCAACTTTCAGCGACTCGAATGCATGCAGGTGACGTACTTCTCGTCGGGTTGGGAATCGGCGATCAGAGAAAATTATTGCGAGCTTGTGTGACAAATCACATCCATCTTTGTGGGGACGGTGCGCGGGAAAGCGAGCAATGGAGGCCAGCACAAACAGACCGAGCCGGCAACCCAATGAAAAAGGGCCGCATGACTTTCGTCATGCGGCCCTTTCAAGCTTCCGCTCAGTGCTGCATCAACCCAATAGAACTGGGGCTTTCAGGGGAGATACCTGCGCGGGCATCACGGATTCACGCTCAGCACGGTGGTGGCTTGAGCCACGCCGCTCAGGTCGATGAACTGCACCGCTCCCAGGTAGCGCTTGCCCGGTGTCAAACCGGACCACGCCATGCCAACGGTAGAAGTACCGCCTGCATAGACCTGCCCT
>JANPNT010000410.1:0-2047 GCA_031427655.1 Burkholderiales bacterium | reverse complement strand
CCCCCGAACGCGACTGCAGCCGCGAAGGCTCCAACCAGAATTGCGGCCGTCAGGGCGAAGGCCGTAACGAGGGTAGAGTTCTTCATGGGTCTCATTTCATGGGGTCTAACGTTCGAGTTAAGCGGCAGACACCGGTACCCCGGGGGCTGTCCGCTTGAACGAAGGGTTAGGCAGCGCGTTGCCTCGCTCAACGTGACCTGCAGCAATAGTGGCTTTCATGGAGACGCACACGCCCTCTCACCTCGTTCGCTAGCGATGCCAACAATCAAGAACGGGACGTAGTAGAGCGTTAGCGGTAAGGTGATGAACACTAGGATTCGAGCCACCCTGGACAAGCGGGCGCTTGAGCCAACGAGCAGTACAAGTACCAGGAAGCTAAGGAGGACCAAGGTGTATGACGAGTAAGTGGCACCTCCAAGGACCCTTCGTCCGAGGTCACAACCATGCGTAAAAGCGAGGTATGTGCCAAAAAGCAGAACGACCAAAGCGATACAACCGACGACTGCTTTCGCCCCCGGAAACGACCAAGACTTCGGCAAGAGAATCATGGGTGTTGGCCTCTCGATGCAGTTGATCCGTTGGCGCTGGCGCTGGCGCATTCTCGCACTGCGGCTTGAACGCGCTCGCGAAGAGCTGAAATCGATACGTGCGCGCCTGATGGTGGAAGGGTGGTGTTTGTGCTGCCTAACGTTTGAGTTGAGCGGCCCACGCTGGCGTGCGGTGATTGGCCCAGAATGAAATGAAGGCCAATTGCCGCACGCCGGTGTGGGTCCGCTCGAACGAAGGGTTAGGCGTCACTTGGACCAAACGATTGGTCGTTGTCAGGTACATCGTTCCACCTGGCTACAGTTTGTACCGCTCACGCTCAGCAGCGTTGCAGCATGTCCTGGGGAGCAGCGCGGATACGAAGTTCGGGTTGCGTAGTGGCAGCACTGCGATCTGAGTCCAAACCTGCCAGCCAGCGTCGTACCTGTCTTGGCCAAAGATGATATGTGCGAGCACGTCTTTGTTGGTTGATCGCAGTATTGGTTCCACTACTGAAGTGCAATAACCAGAGTAGCCGCCAAACTCAGAAGTGAACCACTCGGCAGCAGTTGTTCGCGACGCAGGAATGGTCTGAACACCGATCATCACCCCATCACGAAGGGTCCACGCCTTGCTGTGTTCTCTGCGATCCTGGTCGGTTAGAACCATTTTCTCAAGGGCCGCGGCGCACACATCGGAAGCGACAGCCTGAGCCGTGAGGTACTTGGACACAAACTCGCGAATGGACGGATCTGCGAGTTGCTGCATCCGGTCGAGTGTGCTGCGGTATCCAGTGACGAGCATCTCGGCCAAGATCTCCGCCTCGGACTGTGGTTGCTGCTGTGGCTTGCCGCCAAACAACTTCTTGAAGAGTCCCATAAAACGTCTCCTGGAGTGGCGATTGTGACGCCTAACGTTTGAGTTAAGCGGCAGACGCCGGTACCCCGGTGGCTGTCCGCTTGAACGAAGGGTTAGGCGTCATGCGAGTTTGCATGTGCCAAGCACTCCTTGAGATAGCTCATGATGGCGGCCCTGCTAAGGTTACTCGCATCTGGGAACAAGACGTAGCCTCTCTTGACTGGCGAGCTTTTGAAGTACCGCAATGGGGATGCCTTCCCGGATGCGACCAAATCCGCGCAACGCTGGTAGGGTAGTTTGAAGGCAAATCCCGCGGTTGTGAGCGACGCGCAGATCTTTGTGTTCGTGTACAGCGCGGCGCCGCTGAAGAAGTGCTTGCTAACGAGACCGGATATGCCGGGCAGCTCGCCAGCGACCAGTTCCTCCAATTGGTTCAAGTACGGTTGAGCCACGACCGATCCTAGAGTGACGCCTAACGTTCGAGCTAAGCGGGCGACGACGGCAGGACGCCAGGCCCGGGCCGGTGAAAATGTACCGCGTACCACCGGCTCGGGCCTGGTGGCCTGCCGTTGGCGCTCCGCTTGAGCGAGGGGTTGGACGAAGCCGCTACGCGGAGCAAGTCCGATCCCCATTCCCAAGATGTAATTCGCATGGTCATGTCGTC
>JANPNT010000409.1:0-3777 GCA_031427655.1 Burkholderiales bacterium | reverse complement strand
TGTGAGAGTTCGCGTTCAAACTTCTTGCAGTAGCCGCAGTTGGGGTCGGAAAAAACCACCAATTTGCGCGCACCGTTGCCCAGTTTGAAGACGATGGCGTCTTTCAACGGCAAGGCCGCAAAGTCAATGGCGGTGAGCTTGGCAATTCGGTCTTCGGTGAGATTGGCGCCAGTTTTGGTGTCGACCAGGTGGCCTTCTATCAGGTGGTCGCCGGTGGCATCGGAATAGAAGATGTCTGTGCCCACGCGCAGCTCGAAAATGCCAGGGATTTTGGTTGTACTGACCTCGTCGATTTTGGGGAAGGTCGGTTGCCGCGCCGCAAAATTCTTGCGAATGAGGGTCTCGTTGGCCCACGCTGAGCCCATAAAAACCGTGCCGATGAATGTGGCCAACACAAGCTGGCGGGCGACATGGAAGTGAGGTGACATGGCGATGGCTTTCAAGATTCAAGGGCGCGCGCGGTGAGCCAGCGCTTTACGGGAGACAGTTGATTGACCAGACTCATGCCGCGATTGCGAAGTTCCCGCAGCGCGGGTTGTTCGGCGGCAAACAGTTGCAACAAGCTTTCGGTCAATTGGCCCATGGCTTGCGTCGGCGCGGCGCGTTGGCGGGCGTAGCGGCGCAGCAATTTTTCCTCACTCAAAGGTCGCCACGCTTCGCGTTCTTGCAGCACTTGCGTGAGCGTGGCGACGTCGGCCAAACCCAGATTCAAACCTTGTCCGGCCAAGGGATGGATCACATGGGCGGCGTCGCCCAGCAGCACCCAACCGGGGCCGCACCAGGCACTGGCGTGCGCGCGCATGAGTGGCCAACTGGCGCGTTCGCTGGCCAAGCTCAGCTCGCCCGCAGCCCCCTGAGTGGCTTGCATCATTTTGGCGTTGAAGGCAAGGGCGTCTAGCCCCAACAGCGCCTGCGCTTGGGCTTCGGGCAGTGACCAAACCAGCGCGTATGAAGCGTTGTCGGCAGACTCAACTTGTGCGCCGCCCGATCTGCCACCCGTGCCTCCAAGAGGAAGCAGGGCCAGCACGTCCGGCGAGCGGAACCACTGACGTGCAGTGTGCCGATGACCGAGGCTGCACTTCAGCCGTGCAGCGATGGCGCGGTGGCCGTAGTCGTTTTTCTCAAACACCACGCCCAGCGCTTCTCGCGAAGCTGACGCGCGACCTTCACACAGGGCCGTCAATGCAGCGGGCACTTCGGCGTGGACCTGCGTGATGTGTGGCGCGAACTTCACTGCGTTGGCAAGTTCTTGTTCCAACACGGCGGCATCGACGATCCACGCCAGTTCTGGGATGCGCTGCGACCAGGCTGAAAAGTCGAGCGAACCTGAGTCGTCATCGCCGTCAATGTGCATGTCGTGAACCGCTGTGGCCGCACCCGCGGGCAGGGCGTCCCATACCTTCAGTCCGCGCAGCAACGCGACCGATGCGGCGTTCATCGCAAAGGCTCTGACGTCTGAAATTTTGTTGTCAACAGCATCCACCAGCAGTGCAATGCGCAAGCCTTGGCGCGCCAGCGACAGCGCCAAGCTTTTGCCGACGATTCCCGAGCCTCGTACCAACACGTCATAAGCTTCCATAGCTCAAGATTGTAGGGAGCACTGCATGCCCTTGATCGATGCGGCTGACGCACAATTCAAGCCGTTTTGAGCTGAACTGGAAGGGCCTTGTCGTGAGCGATTTGAAAGTCAGCGTGAACCAACTTTGCGTCTACCCCATCAAGAGTTGCGCTGGCGTCAGCTTAAGCGAGAGCTTGTTGATCGAAACAGGCTTCGAATTCGACCGCGCCTGGATTGTGGTGGACGCCGAAGGCATGTTCCTCAGCCAGCGCCAGCTGCCGCGCATGGCGCTGATCCAGCCCACGCTGAAATCAGATGAAATGGTGCTGCGCGCGCCCGGCATGTTGGCCTTGCACGTGGCGCTGGACACGGTTGAGAAAGCCACGCGTGTGCAGGTGTGGGATGACGCAGTTGCCGCGTACGACATGGGCGATTTGGCGGCTCAGTGGTTCAGCGATTTCCTGGGCCAGCGGCTGCGCTTGGTGCGCTTTGATCCCGAGCAAAAGCGCTTGTCTGACAAAGCCTGGACGGGTGACATCGCCGCCGAAAACGCGTTCTCTGACGGCTTCCCTATCCTGGTCACCAGCACCGCTTCCTTGGCCGAAATGAACCGTCGCTTGCGCCTGGCAGGGCAGCCCGACATCACACTGGCGCGCTTTCGGCCCAACTTGGTGTTGGACGGTTTGGACGCGCACGGCGAGGACCACTTGGACGAGTTGGTGTTCAGCGCCGCAGAAGGCGAAGTGCGCCTGAAATTGGTCAAGCCGTGCACGCGTTGTTCAATCCCTGACGTCGATCCCGTTACTGCGGTGTCAGGTCAGGCGGTCGGTGATGTGCTGGCCAGCTACCGGGCCGATGCGCGCATGCAAGGCGCGCTGACCTTTGCAATGAACGCGGTGATCGTCAGCGGCATCGACAGCGCATTGAAGGTCGGCATGTCGGGCGGCGCGAGTTTTCGATTTGAGTAAGACAAGCTCAAAGTCCACCGCGTGAATCGATTCAAAACTTGGCAGCTGCTCGCTGTCTGCGTGCTCACCTGGGGCACCACTTGGTACGCCATCACCTTTCAAATTGGCCACACCACGCCGGAGTTTGGTGTGGCGCTTCGCTTTGGCTTGGCAGGCATGTTGGTGCTGATCTGGTGCGCTGCCCAAGGCGGCTCGCTGCGGCTCACGCGGCGCGACCATGGCCGGCTGGCGCTGCAAGGCGGCTTCATGTACGGGCTGTCTTACCTCTGCGTTTATCACGCAGAAAAGCATCTGGTGTCGGGCTTGGTGGCGGTGGGTTATTCGGCGTCGCCGTTGGTCAGTGGTTGGGGTGCCCGTTTGCTGTTCGGCACGCCGGTGACGTCGCGCTTTTTGTGGGGCGGCGCGGTGGGTTTGCTGGGCGTGGCTTTGATCTTCGCGCCGGAGTTTGCCAAGGCTGCTCAGCAAGCGAATCACAGCAGCGCTTTGTGGGGCGCGCTGTTCACGGCGGCTTCAGTGCTGTTGTCGAGTGTGGGCAGCTTGACAGCGAGCCGAAACCGCACGCACGGCCTGCCGTTTTGGCCGTCCTTGGGCTGGGGCATGCTTTACGGTGCGCTCGTGGCGGCGGTGGCGGCTGTCGCGCAGGGGCAGACTTTTGTGCTGCCAGTGGCGGCGTCGTGGTGGTGGTCGTTGGTGTACTTGGCGCTGGCCGGTTCGGTTTTGACTTTCGCCTGCTTTTTGACCTTGCAAGAGCGCATCGGCCCCGGCCCCAGCGGCAGCGTGGGCGTGATGACGCCGTTGCTGGCGCTGCTGGTGTCGATGAGCCTGGAGTCCTATCAGGCCAGTTGGTTCACCTTCGTGGGCGCGGCCTTGGCGGTGTGGGGCAATGTGCTGGTGCTCAAACCCAAACGCGACCAGCGCAGTTTGAACACGGTGGCTCGCGAGTCAGAAAGCTGAATCACAACATTGCCGGCTCGCCGATGGCGCGTATCGCGCGGCGTATCAAGGTGGCGCACATGGCCGGAAGGGTGTCGGTTTGCCCGCTGGCCAACCGCGCTTCCACTTCGGCCGCCATGGCCGTGATTTGGGGATAACCGTAAGAACCCGCCGTGCCTTTGAGCGTGTGCACCAAGGACTTCAAAGCGGCCCAGTCAGCGGTTTCTGAGGCGCGAGATACGGCGCTCAGGGTTTCAGGCAAACCAGCACAAAACTCCTCAGTCAGCGCCCGCAATTCCCGCGTGTAGTCGTCTTCTT
>JANPNT010000408.1:0-1606 GCA_031427655.1 Burkholderiales bacterium | reverse complement strand
GCAGCTGTTTTAATTTTTTCTAAAGTTATATCAATATCGAGCATGTATAGTCCATCGGTACTAGCTTTTGTGATGAATGATGCCATAAATTTTGTTTTAACTGGAGTACACTTCACGCCCAAAGAAGCCGGTGCCCGCGTTGGCACCGTGCTCATGGCCACGCTGTTCGGTATGGCGCTGGGGGGCTGGATGTCGGGGGCCATTTTCGATGCCACGGGTTCGTATCGCGCTGCGTTTGCGAACGGCATTGCCTGGAATATGTTGAACGTGGCCATCGTCGCGTGGCTTCTCTTGCGCTTGCGCAAGATGAAGGCCGCAGGACATGCCTCCAGCGCGAGCACTGCAAGCTAGGAGCGTGGGCGGCAGAAGGAACGTCGGCTGCAAGACGGCCGCAGCGGTCCATTTTTGGCTACGCCGCTCTTCGAGAACACTGACTTTGTGTCCCATAGCGACGGCTATGGGCCGGCAAACCCGGCAAAAACTGTCCTCGCTGGGGCCGCCTTTCGCATCGACGCCTTCTGCCGCCCAGGCTCCTGGTCCTTCGACCCCCAAGTTCTAGGGCCCCAACGAGGGGGATGGAAATTGCGGCGGCAAAGTCTGACCATTGCTGTCATGCCGCCCAACCAGGACGGCGAGGAGTCGAACATGAGGATCACGTCTTTTCTCGCTGAACATGCCATGCGCATCACGTTTGTGTTGGCACTGGCGGCTGCGACATGCAGTTTTTTGATGGCCTGAGCACCCACGGAGCTGAGGCTGCGGTGTGCAAGGCGCAAGGCAGAGCGCAAAAGGAAGCGCAAAAGACGGCGCAAGCTCGGCCTTCGCGCCAAGTAAGTAATAACCCTTATGCTGCTGAAGACATCGGGTTTACCCTAGTATGTGGCTCTTCAACCGCCAACCCGCGTTTGAATTTCAGGAGCACACCATGCACATCCACACCATGATTCCCCCGGCCCGACTGTCCGCCCAAGCCTCACGAGGTGCTTTGGTGGCGGCCGATTTGTTCAACCGCGCATCGGTCAGCCTTGCCAAAGTGTTTGTGAGCAAAGTCGCTATGCCAGCCAAAGCCCAGCTCATCCGCGCGCAAGAAGCGTCTGAGGCGCGCCGAATCGCCAACAACATGCGCGGCACAGACCGGCGCTTGGCGGATGATTTGTTCGCCGCCGCCGACCGACACGAGCGCGAAGACAACTGACCAAAAGGTGCGGCGGTAGCCTGAAGCTTCTTGAAGCCCAGATACAGCGACCGCCGTCCACTTCCATCGCCACGCCGGTGATCGTCGAAGCCTCGTTGCTGCGCAAAACGCATGCGGCGTTGCCCATGTCTTCGGGCGTGGAAAAACGGCCAATTGGAATGTGGGCCAAAAACCTGGCGCGCACCTCGGGCGTGTCTTCGCCAATGAAGGTTTTGAGCAACGGCGTTTCGCCCGCCACCGGGTTCAGCGCCACCACGCGTACTCCGAACGGGGCCAACTCCACCGCCATCGCGCGGGTGGCGGTGATCACCCAGCACTTGCTGGCGTTGTACCAAGCCAAGCCTGGGCGCGGGCTGACGCCTGCGGTGACGGCGATGTTCAAAATGACACCGCGCTTTTGCAATTTGAGGC